>DATFGS010000377.1:0-5471 GCA_035249225.1 Candidatus Methylomirabilota bacterium
TCGATCGGCCCGACGAGGCGCGGGGGCTCGGGGAGGCAGCGCGGCGCCGGGCGGTGGAGCGTTACAGCTTCGAGTCCGCGCGCCGGGCGCTCTTTCCGCTCGTGGAGCGGGCGCGGCGCATGGGGCGCTGATGCGTCTCGGGCTCATCTGCCGGCCGTTCTCCTTCCACGGCGGCGTCGAGACCGCGACCGCGGGCCTGCTCACCGCGCTCCGCCACGCCGGCCACGACGTCGAGCTGATCAGCACGCGGCGCCAGGCGTCGGTGCCCGGCCTCGTGGTGCGCCGCGTGCCGACGCTCCGGCATCCTTCCGTGCTCCGCCTGCTCTCGTTCGCGGTGGCCGCGCGGGCCGCGGCGGCTCGCCACGGCTACGACCTGGTGCAGAGCCACGAGCGCGCCCTGCGGCAGGACCTCTATCGCGCGGGCGAGGGCTCGCACGCGGCCTACCTCGAGGCGATGGGGCGGACGGTGGCGGGCCTCAACCCGTACCACCGCCTGGTGCTGGCCCTCGAGCGCCGGATCTTCCGGCTCCGCAGCGCGCGCCACGTGGTCGCAATCTCGCGGCAGGGGAAGAAGGAGGTCGAGCGGCGCTACCGCACCGATCCGGCCCGCGTCACGCTCATCTACAACGGGGTGGATCTCGACCGCTTCCATCCGGACAACCGGGACCGCCACCGCCGGCCCACGCGCGACACGCTGCGCGTCCCGCAGGAGGCCTGGACCGTGCTCTTCGTGGGATCGGGTTTCGAGCGCAAGGGCCTGGGGCCGCTGCTCGAGGCCTTCGCGCGCGGGACGGACGCGGGGAGCCGGCTGATCGTGACCGGCAAGGGAGACGTCGCGCGCTACCAGGGCCTTGCCGCGCGCCTCGGCATCGCGGAGCGCACCATCTGGACCGGGCCGAAGGAGGAGGTGGAGCGGCTCTACGCGGCCGCCGACGTGGTCGCGCTGCCCGCGCGGTACGAGCCCTTCGGCAACGTGCACCTCGAGGCTCTCGCCTCGGGCGTGCCGGTGCTGAGCAGCGCGCGCGCGGGCGGCTCCGAGGTCGTGCGGAACGGCGAGAATGGCTGGGTGGCCGCCGAGCCGACCGCCGGACCGATCGCGGAGGGACTCGCCGCGCTCCGCGATGCGCCGGCGGGCGGCTGGGCCGCGCCCGCGCGGGCCTCGGTCGAGCGGTTCACGTACGCCGCGCAGGCCCAGGCGTTCACCACCCTCTACGACCTCCTCCGCCGCTGATCGCCCGGCGCCCGCCGGGGACGCCCGCTCCAAACCCTCCATTTTCATTGAACAATCGGGGGCACGGCCTTACACTGCGATTCAATGTCGAGTCATGCTGGGCAGCTGCGGCCCGCGGTGTTCATGGACCGCGACGGCTGCCTCACGGAGGAGGTGGGCTACGTCAACCACCCGAGCCGGATCCGCCTGCTGCCCCGCACCGCGCTGGCGGTCCGCCGGCTCAACGAGGTGGGGATCGCCGCGGTGATGGTCACGAACCAGGCGGGCGTGGCCCGCGGGTACTTCTCAGAGGACACGCTGCACGCGGCCAATCGCCGCATGGTCGGCGAGCTCGAGGCCGGCGGCGCGCGCCTCGACGGCCTCTACGTCTGCATGCACCACCCGCGCGAGGGCCGGCCGCCGTATCGGGCCGATTGCGACTGCCGCAAGCCGCGCCCCGGGCTGCTCACGCGCGCGGCCGCCGAGCTCGGCCTCGACCTGCGCGCCTCGGTGATGGTCGGCGACAAGCTCTCGGACGTGGCGGCGGGGCACTCCGCGGGCACCGCGGGCGTGCTCGTCCTCACCGGCTACGGACGCGGGGAGTGGGAGTACCGGCCGGCCGGCGGTGAGATCGAGCCGGACCACGTGGCCGACGATCTGCTCGACGCGGTGAATTGGGCGGTGAACCGGGCGGTGGGCCGGACGACCGCCCGCATCGCGGACGCGGGGCGCTGACGTGTTCCCGCTGCGGCGGCTCCAGGACGCGACCGCGCGCTTCCCCGGCAAGCGCGTCGTGGTGGTCGGCGATCTCATCGCCGACGAGTACCTCTACGGCAAGCCCGCGCGCATCTCGCGCGAGGCGCCCGTGCTGATCCTGCGCTTCACCGACCGCGAGGTCCGGCTGGGCGGCGCGGCCAACGCGGCTCACAACGTGCACGCCCTCGGCGCGACCGTCCTGCCGGTGGGCCTGCTCGGCCAGGACGGCGCGGGGGCCGAGGTGCACGCGCTCTTCCACCAGGCGGGCATGAGCACCGACGGCATCTCGCGCGAGGCGGCGCGACCCACCCCGGTGAAGACCCGCATCATGGCGGGCGGCTACGAGTCCACGCGGCAGCAGGTGGTGCGGCTCGACCGCGAGCCGGAGGGCGGCATCAGCGGCCCCGCGGAGGCGCGGCTGCTCGAGCGGCTCCAGGCGGTCGGCGCCGAGGCCGACGGCTTTCTCGTCTCGGACTACGGCTACGGCACGGTGACTCCGCGCGTGTACGAGACCGTGCTCGAGCTGGCGCGCGCGCGTCAGGTGCCGGTCACGGTGGACAGCCGCTACGACCTGCCCCGCTTCAAGGGCGCCACCGCGGCCACGCCGAACGAGCCGGAGGTGGAGGAGCTCACCGGCCAGGAGCTCCACGACGAGCCCTCCGTCGAGAAGGCCGGGCGCGCGGTGCTCGAGCGGCTCGACGCGCGCCTGCTCCTGGTCACGCGGGGCAGTCGCGGCATGGCCCTCTTCGAGCGCGAGGGGCCGGTCACGTTCATGCCGATCCACGGCAGCGACGAGATCGCCGACGTCACCGGGGCGGGGGACACCGTGATCAGCACGTTCACGGTGGGCCTCGCCGCCCGCGCGACGGCCGGCGAGGCCGCGTGGCTCGCCAACGTGGCGGGCGGCGTCGTGGTCATGAAGCGGGGCACCGCGACGGTGACGGTGGGCGAGCTACTGGCCGCGCTGGCGAGTGATGGCGGGCGTCCTCAGCGTTGACGAGGCGGGCCGGCTCGCGTCCGTCTGGCGCGCGGCGGGCAAGCGGCTGGTGCTCGCCAACGGCTGCTTCGACCTCCTCCACGTCGGCCACGTCCGCTACCTGCAGGCCGCGCGCGCGCTCGGGGACGCGCTCGTGGTCGGCCTCAACTCCGACGCCTCGGTGCAGCGGCTCAAGGGCCCGGGCCGGCCGGTGATGCCCGCCGCGGAGCGCGCCGAGCTGCTCGCCGCGATCCGCGGGGTGGACGCGGTGGTCGTCTTCGAGGAGGACAGCGCCGACGCGCTGATCTCGCGGCTCCGTCCCGACGTGCACGCCAAGGGCACCGACTACACCGAGCTGAGCGTGCCCGAGCGCGGAACGGCGGAGGCGATGGGCGCGAAGGTCGCGATCGCGGGCGACCCGAAGACCCACTCCACCAAGGACCTGATCAGCACGATCCTCACCCGCTTCGGCGAGTCCGCCCGGTGAGACCCGAGCAGCTGACGACCAAGATCGCGATCGTGAAGCTGTCGTCGCTCGGCGACGTCATCCACGCGCTCCCGGTGGCGCGCGCCCTCCGCCGCGCGCGGCCGGGCATTCACCTCGCGTGGATCGTGGAGGGCCGCGAGTACGCGCTGCTGAAGGACCACCCGGACCTCGACACGGTGGTACCGGTAGACACTCGCCTCTGGCGCCGGCTCATCCGGCGCCCCTCGGGCGTGCGCGAGGTCCTGGGCAAGGTGAGCCGCCTGCGCGGCCGCATCCGCGCGGCCCGCTTCGACGTCGCCATCGACCTGCAGGGCCTCATCAAGAGCGGCCTGCTCACCGCCTACACCGGCGCGCCGCTGCGCATCGGCTTCACCGCCGATCACTGCCGCGAGGGATTGAACTGCCTGTTCACCAACCGCCGCGTGCGGCCGCCCGCGGAGGCGGTGCACGTTGTGGATCAGTACCTGGCCCTCCTCGGCCCCCTCGGGATCCCGCCGGGCCCGGTCGAGTTCCACGTGCCGGTCCCCGCGCGGGCGACCCTGCGGATGGACGACTTCCTGGGCGAGCAGGGCGTGAAGAGCCGCGACCTGCTGGTGGCGGTGAATCCCGGGGCGGGCCGCGCGAACAAGCAGTGGCCGGTCGCTCACTTCGGGCGGCTCGTGGACCGGCTCGCCGAAGAGCCCAACGTGCGGGTCCTGGTGCTGTGGGGCCCGGACGAGGTCCACATGGCGCGCCAGATTCGAGACGGATCGGCCGCGCGCGCCATCCTCGCGCCGCCCACGGACCTGCACGAGCTGGCCGCCGTGCTCCAGCGCTGCTCGCTGATGGTCGCCAACGACACGGGCCCGCTCCACCTGGCCGCGGCGCTCGGGACGCCGAGCCTCGGCCTCTTCGGACCCACGAGCGCGCGACGCAACGGCCCCTATGGGCGCAGCTGCCGTGGGCTCCAGAGCCCGGACGGCACCATGGCCGGCCTGACCCCGGAGGTGGCGGTGGACGCGGCGCGGGCCATGCTCGCCCTGCGCGAGGCCGCGTCGTGAGCCGGCTCTCGGTGACCGTCATCGCGTGGAACGAGGAGGAGCGCCTGCGCGGCTGCCTCGAGAGCGTGGCCTGGGCGGACGAGATCGTGGTGGTGGACGCCGAGTCGGGCGACAAGACGGTGCAGATCGCCCACGAGTTCACCGACAAGGTCTCGGTGCGCCCGTGGCCCGGCTTCGCGGCCCAGAAGAACTTCGCCATCGACCAGGCGACCGGCGACTGGATTCTCTCGCTCGACGCCGACGAGCGGGTGACTCCCGAGCTGCGCGAGCGCGTCCGGGCGATCCTCGAGGAGGACGGCCCGGCGGACGGCTATTCGATCCCGCGGCGGAACATCTTCTGGGGGGCGTGGGTGCGCCACGGGGGCCTCTATCCCGACTACCAGCTCCGCCTCTTTCGCCGGAGCGCCGGGCGCTTCGTGGAGAACGCGGTCCACGAGTCGGTCACCGTATCGGGACGGGTGGAGACGCTCGCGGAGCCGATGCTGCACCACTCCTACCGCGATCTCGAGGATTTCGTCCGCCGCTCCAACCGCTACTCCACCCTCTCCGCGCAGGACTGGATCCGTCGAGGCCGTCGGGTCGGGCTCATGGGACTCGTGACTCGGCCGCTCGGCCGCTTCTTTTCCATGTACATTGTTCACCGAGGCTTCCTGGACGGCTGGCGGGGCTTCGTGCTCGCCGTCCTCTACGCCGAATACGTCTTCCTGCGCATGGCCAAGGTGTGGGAGGCGCGACGGGGCGGGAAGCCCGGAGAGGATGACCAGACGTCATGACCGGATCGCGGGAACGCGTGCTGTCGGGGATGCGGCCGACCGGCCAGCTCCACCTCGGCAACTACCTGGGGGCGCTCGAGAACTGGGTCAGGCTCCAGGACGGCTTCGAGTGCTTCTACTTCGTGGCGAACTGGCACGTGCTCACCACCAACCCGGGCGGCATCGCCGAGGTCCCGCGGGACACCATCGAGATGGGCGCGGACTGGCTCGGGGCCGGGCTCGATCCCGA
>DATFGS010000378.1:0-2605 GCA_035249225.1 Candidatus Methylomirabilota bacterium
CCCTTCGCCCGCCGCTCCCACTGCGCGCTCTTCACGAGGCCGAGGCAGATCGTGTTCACCAGGATCCGGTCGGGCGCGTACTCGTTGGCGAGCGACTTGGTGAGGTTGATGCCGGCCGCGCGCGTGACGCTGGTGGGGAGCGCGCGGGCCGCGGGGGCCTTGCCGCCCACCGTGGTCACGTTGATGATGCGGCCGCCCCCGCGCGTCTTCATCTGCGGGATGACGAGCCGGCAGAAGCGGATCGCGGCCATGAGCTTGACCTGGATGTCGGCCTCCCACGTCGCGTCGTCCACCTTCTCGAAGCTCGCCGCGGAGGAGGTGCCCGCGTTGTTGACCAGGATGTCCACGCCCCCGTACGTCCCGAGCGCCGCGCTCACCACCGCGTCGACGTCGGCGGGGCGGGTGACGTCGGCGGGTAAGGCCAGGACCTGCACGCCGGTCTGGCGGCGGACGTCCTCGGCGGCGCGCTCCAGCACGTCCTTGCGGCGCGCGCAGATCACCACCCGCGCGCCCTCCGCGGCCAGGCGCATGGCGGTGGCGCGGCCGAGCCCCTCGCTGCCTCCGGTGACGATGGCGACCTTCCCGGTGAGACCCAGATCGAGCATGGCGGTGTCCTCCCGGTCGGGACTGTAGCCGCGGCCCGTCGCGCGGTCAAGCGCGCCCGGCCCTCCGCCGCGGCGACATGGTATCGTGCTCGCCATGCGCCGGGTCCTGGTCACGGGCATGAGCGGTCTCATCGGCACCGCGGTGCGCGCCCGCCTCGAGGGGCGCTGGGCGCTGCGGGCGCTCAACCGCCGCCCGGTCGCGGGAGTTGAGACTCACCAGGCCGACATCGGCGACCTGGAGGCCATCGCGCCCGCGTTCCGCGACGTGGACGCGGTCGTGCACCTGGCCGCCAACGTGGCCAACGTCGAGGGCACCCCCGGGTGGGAGGCGGTGCTGCGCGACAACGTGGTCGGCACCTACAACGTCTTCGAGGCCGCGCGCCGGGCCTCCGTGAAGCGGGTGATCTACGCGAGCAGCGGTGCCACCGTGAGCCGCGTCGAGACCGACGCGCCCTACGCCGCGCTGGCCGCGGGCCGCTACGACGAGGTGACCGAGTGGCCGATGCTCACCCACGAGTCGCCGCTGCGCCCGAACGGCCTCTACGGCTGCAGCAAGGTCTGGGGCGAGGCGCTCGCCCGCCACTTCGCCGACACCACCGCGATGTCCATGCTCTGCCTGCGCATCGGCCACGTCAGCGCGGAGGACCGGCCGGTGAAGCCGCGCGAGTTCGCGGTCTGGTGCAGCCGGCGCGACATCGCCCAGGCGATCGAGCGCGCGCTGGCCGCGCCGGACCACCTGCGCTTCGATGTGTTCTTCATCACCTCGGAGAACAAGTGGGGCTACCGCGACATCGAGCACGCGCGCGCGGTGCTGGGCTACGTGCCCGAGGACCGCGCCGAGGACTACCGAATGCATGGCGAGCCGCCGCCGAAGGCGAGGCGAGCGGATACGAGAAAATCTTGAAGCTCCTCTCCTGGAACATCAACGGGCTCCGGTCCATGTGGAAGAAGGGCCTGCTCGACGTCCTGGGCGCGGAGGCGGCCGACGTGGTCTGCCTGCAGGAGACCAAGCTGCAGGCGGAGCAGGTGACCGACGAGATGCGGGCGCCGCTCGGCTACCGGAGCTACTGGAGCTTCGCCGAGCGGAAGGGCTACAGCGGCGTGGCGACGTACCTCCGGGCCGAGCCCCTCGCGGCCGGCGCGCGCTCCGACTCGCCGGTGCTCGACGTCGAGGGGCGGCTGGTCCACACCGAGCTGGCGGACTTCCATCTCTTCAACGTCTACTTCCCGAACGGAGGGATGGGCCCCGAGCGGGTGCAGCACAAGCTCGCCTTCTACGAGGCCTTCCTCGCCTTCACCGAGTCGCTGCGCAAGCGGGGCAAGGGGGTCGTGGTGTGCGGCGACGTCAACACCGCGCACACCGAGCTCGACCTGGCGCGCCCCCGGGAGAACGAGCGGACCTCGGGGTTCCTGCCCGCCGAGCGCGACTGGGTCACGCGCTTCATCGCGGCCGGCTATCACGACACGTTCCGGCTCTTCACCGCGGAGCCGGGCCACTACACCTGGTGGGACCTCAAGACCGGCGCGCGGGCGCGCAATCTCGGCTGGCGCATCGACTACTTCTTCGTCTCCGACGAGCTGCGCGGGCGCGTGCGCGCCGCCGCGATCCTGCCCCACGTGGTGGGGTCGGACCACTGCCCGATCACGCTCGAGCTGACGTAGGAACGGCCGCCCCCTCACCCGGCACTCTCCCCAGAGGGGGAGGGTGGTCCGGGGAGGGAGGGTGATGGTATCCTGGCGGCCGTGAGGCAGAGCACGGACCTGGCGATCATCGGCGGCGGCATCGTGGGCCTGGGCACCGCCCTGGCCATCACCGAGGCCCATCCGCGTCTGCAGGTGGTCCTGCTCGACAAGGAGCCCGCGCTCGGCTCGCACCAGACCGGCCACAACAGCGGCGTCATCCACTCCGGCATCTACTACAAGCCGGGCTCGCTCAAGGCGCGGCTCTGCGTGGACGGGGCACGGCGGATGAAGGAGTTCTGCGACACCCACGGCATCAA
>DATFGS010000379.1:0-7863 GCA_035249225.1 Candidatus Methylomirabilota bacterium
CTCGCCGCCGCCGGCCGGCGCCGCCGGCTCGCGATGGTAGTTGTACTCGATGCCCCCCTCGCGCTGCTGCTCCTCGGTGAACCCCACGCCGTAGTCGAAGTTGAAGTCGCCGCCGAACGAGGACGCCCAGGGGAACGTCCACCTCATCCGCCGCTTGTAGGCCTGCAGCTTCGGGAGCGGCGCCCGCGACACCGCCCAGAGCATCACGTCGTGGTTGGCCAGGTGCACCGCGAACCCGTCGAACCCGTCCGCGATCGCGGAGCAGGAGGGGCATCCCGCCGCATAGTCGGGGCCGAACATGAAGTGGTAGACGAGGAGCTGTGAGCGCCCCCGGAAGAGGTCGGCCAGCGAGGCGCCCCCCTCGTCGGTCTCGAACCGATACGCCTTGTCCACCCGCACCCACGGCAGCTCCCGCCGCCGCCGCGCCAGCTCGTCGCTGCGCCGCGTCAGGTCCTTCTCCGCCTCCAGCAGATCGAGCCGCTTGGCCAGCCACTCCTTGCGTGTTCCGGTCGTGTGCTTGGTCATCGCTGTTCTCTCCCTCCTTCGATCGGTCGTCGTTGCTGATGGGCTATATTTAGCGCCAGGGATCGAACGGTGGGAGTGACAAGTGTGACGGGATTCCGATGGACTCGCTGACCGCGGCGGCGGCGCGAGCGCTCGCGGCGGGTGATCCCCTCGGCGCGCTGGAGCGGGTGGCCCTGCGCGACGATCCCCCCGCGCTCGCGCTCCGGGGCCTCGCGATGGCGCAGCTCGGCGATCTCGTTCGCGCGAAGGCCCTCCTGCGCCGCGCCGGGCGCGCGTTCGGCCCGAGGGAGGCGGTGGCCCGCGCGCGGTGCATCGTCGCCGAGGCCGAGATCGCCCTCGTCTCGCGCGACCTGGGCTGGCCCGCGAAGGCGCTCGACGCGGCGCGGGCGACGCTGGAAGCGCACGGCGACCGGGTGAACGCCGCGCACGCGCGGTATCTCGAGGTCCGGCGCCTCCTCCTGATCGGGCGCATCCGCGAAGCCGAGCGGTCGCTCGCCGACCTCGATCCCGCGCGCCTGCCTCCCGCGTTACGGACCGTCCACGAGCTGGTGGTCGCGGGGATCGCGATCCGGCGCCTCCGGACCGGGGAGGCGCGCGCCGCGCTCGCGCGGGCCAGGCGCGCCGCGGACGACGCCCGCATCCCGGCGCTGAGCGCGGAGGTCGAGAGCGCGTGCCTCGTCCTGGAGACGCCGGCCGCCCGCCTGGTGGCGCGTGGCGGGGATCGGCTCCTCCGGCTGGACGAGGTCGAATCGGTGCTGGCGTCGAAGGCATTCGTCGTGGACGCGTGCCGCCACGTCGTGCGCGACGCGGGCCGGGTGGTCTCGCTCGCCCAGCGTCCGGTGCTGTTCGCGCTGGCCCGCGCGCTGGGCGAAGCGTGGCCGGGCGACGTGCCGAGGGACGCGCTCGTCGCGCGCGCGTTCGGATCGAAGGTCGCCGATGAGTCGTACCGCGCGCGGCTGCGGGTCGAGATGGGGCGGCTCCGGACGGTGCTCCGGATGCTGGCCCGCGTGAGCGCGACGAAGCAGGGGTTCGCGCTGGCGCCGCGCCGGGCCCGCGAGGTCGTCGTGCTGGCGGGGCCCGTCGAGGAGGAGCACGGGGCGGTGCTCGCCTTCCTCGCCGACGGCGAATCGTGGTCGAGCTCGGCCCTCGGGCTGGCGCTGGGCAGGAGCCAGCGCACCGTGCAGCGGGCGCTCGACGCCCTGGCGGCGGCGGGCACGGTGCAGCCGGTCGGTCGCGGGCGGGCCCGTCGGTGGATGACCCCGCCCGTGCCGGGATTCACGACGACCTTGTTACTCCCCGCGCCGCTGCCGATTGGCTAGAATGCACGCGTGAGCCGATCGGTCGCCGAGATCGTCCGTGAGTATGGGCCCTTTCCGGGCGCGGACAGCGTGCATGGCGTCACCTACGACGGCCGGAGCGTCTGGTTCGCTTCCGGAGAGAAGCTGAACGCCTTCGATCCCGCGACCGGGACGATGGAGCGCTCGATCGATGTCGCCGCGCGGGCCGGAACGGCCTACGACGGCCGGCACCTGTTTCAGCTCGCCGAGGGTCGGATCCGGAAGATCGATCCGAGGACCGGCCGCGTGCTTGCCACGATCCCGGCGCCCGGCGGCGGCGGCGACTCCGGGCTCACGTGGGCCGAAGGGACGCTCTGGGTGGGCCAGTATCGGGACCGGAAGATCCATCAGATCGATCCCGAGACCGGGGCGATCCTTCGCACGATCGAGTCCAACCGCTTCGTGACCGGCGTCACCTGGGTCGACGGGGAGCTCTGGCACGGCACCTGGGAAGATGACGCGAGCGATCTGAGGCGAGTCGATCCTCGAACGGGCGAGATCCTGGAAACGCTCGAGATGCCGCCCGGAGTGAACGTGTCGGGACTCGAGTCCGACGGCGGCGACCGGTTCTTCTGCGGGGGAGGCGGGACCGGGAAGGTGAGGGCCGTGCGCCGGCCCCGGCGCGGCGCCGCGGCGGGCGGGATCCCCGCCGGCTCCGCCCGCCGGTGATGCCCCTCTCGACCCGTGGCGGATGGGCCGTGCTCGCCGCCGCGTGCGCCCTGGCCACGGCGGCCCACGCCGAGCCGCGCGCCACGCTGGCCGACGGCGCGACGGGCAAGGTCGAGTTCCGCACCTACACGCCCGCCTCCCAGACCCCGCTCCTCACGCGCGCCTATCTGAGCGGGACGCCGGCGGTGGTGAGCGGCACGCTCTCGCTCCCGAAGGCGGGCGGCCCGCTGGAGCGGGACGGCAGGAGCCCGGCGGTGATCCTGGTCCACGGCGTCGGCGGCGTCTCCGACGAGCGCGAATTCGCCTGGGCCAGACGCTTCAACTCATGGGGTATCGCGGCCTTCGTGGTGGACAGCTACACCGGGCGCGGGCTCAAGCCGCCCGTGTACTCCAATTCGCCGGGCGCCACGCACGTCGTCGCCCACCTGCTCGACGCGTACCTCGCCCTGCAGCTCCTCGCCACGCATCCCCGGGTCGACGGGACCCGCGTGGCGATCATGGGCGGCTCGCGCGGCGGGGAGGTCGCGGTCAACGCGATCTTCGAGCGGTTTCGCGAAGGCGCGCTCGGCAATGCCCCGAACCGCTTCGCGGCCTACATCCCGTTCTACCCGTACTGCAACTTCCGGCACATGGGGAAGGGCCTCGCGATGGCGCCGATGCTCATGCTGCTGGGCGGCGCCGACGAGATGACGGAGCCGGCGCCCTGCGAGCACTTCGCGGCGGAGCTGAAGGCGCGCGGGGTGCCGGTGCGGGTGGTGGTCTATCCGGATGCTCCCCACGGCTTCGACCGCCAGGCGCCGGTCATGCTCGACCGGCACTACGTCGGGATCCGTCAGTGCGAAGCGGTCTACGATCTGGATACCCGGGTGATCCGGCGGCTCGACACCGGCGCCACCCTGGCCACCCGCGAGGCCAACGAGGCCTGGGTGCGCGAGTGCCGGAAGCACGGCGCGCGATTCGGCGGCGACACCAGGGCGCGCGAGGCCTCGATCGTGGAGGTGCGGGGCTTCCTGGCCGACGTCTTCGGCCGCTGAGGCGCGCTACGCCGGGCGCGGCGTGTCGCCGCCGCCACCCGCGCCTTCGGCCGACTTGCGGATGTCGATCATCTCGGGCAGCCCGCGGCCGGTGTGCTCGAAGAGCTGCACCCGCGTGAGATGGTTCATGTCCACGACGATCTCCCGGATGCGCTCGGCGGCCGCGTGGGCCTGGGCGAGGCGCTCGCGGACCTCCGCGCCCAGGCCCGGATCGTCCCGGAGCATGGCCAGGCGGCCCAGCACCAGCGTGAGCGGGTTGTTGATCTCGTGGGCGGCCGCGTTGGCGAGCCGGGCGATGCTGCGCAGCTCGTCGGCGGCCTTGTGCTCGGTGATGTCGATGAGGGTCGCCTCGAAGTCGGCGCGCGGCGGGCCCGAGCCGCGGGTCACGTTGGCGAGCACCCAGATGAGCTGCCCGTCGCGGCGGCGGAACTGGAGCTCGACGTTGACCGCGGCGCCCTCGGACTTGACCCGCTCGAGGAGCTGCTCGCGCTCCTTCGGCTGGGCATAGAACTCGGTGGCGTTCGCCGCCAGCACGTCGGCCGGGCCCTCGAAGCCCAGCATCCGCGCGAAGGCCTCGTTGCAGTCCACGATGCGCCCGTCCGCCAGGCTGAGGGACATCCCGGCCGGGTTGCGCTCGAACAGCGTGCGGTAGCGCTGCTCCGACTCCCGCAGCTCCGCGGTCCGGGTCTGCATGAGCGCCATGGCCTCGCCCAGGGCCCCGCTCACCCCCGCGAGCTCGGCGAGGTGGAAGACCGGCAGCTCCGGCACGGTCTCGCCGCGGCCGAAGGCGCTGAACGCGCCCATCAGGCGGCGCAGGCGGCCGGTGAACCGCTGCCCGGCCAGGTGCGCGAGCCCGAGCGAGAGCACCAGGGCGCCGAGGGCGCCCGCGGACAGCAGCACGAGCGACCGGCGGAGCGGGCCCTCGAGCTGCTCGCTCGGGACCGCGATCGCCACCGTGAACCGGGACTGCGAAGCGCGGCTGAAGGCGGTGTAGGTGCTCGGGCCCTCGAGCGTGGGATCGGTGAACACCGCCTCCTCGCGCGCCCGGGCGCGCGACACGAAGCCGGCGGGCGCGGGCTGGCCCACCCGTCGCTCCGGCCCCTGGGTCGTGGCCACCACGAGGCCCTGGCGATCCACGATGGTGCCGACGACCCCGCCGTCGATGTGGGCCGCGGCCAGCACCGACGCGAAGCTCTCCGGCGTCATGACCGCGACCAGGATCTGGCGGACCTTTCCCTCACGGAGCAGGGGCAGCGTGATCGCGATCACCGGGCGGCCGGCGGTCGGGTCCATGACCAGGTCCGAGACCTGGGGCTCGCCCGTCCGGAGCGTTCGCTGGACCGCCTCGAGGCCGGCCACGCTCGCCAGCGGGCTCCCGAGCGGGCGCAGGAGGTTCAGCACCTGCCGCCCCGAGGGATCCACGAGGGCCACCGTCAGCCAGCGCCGATAGGCCTCGCGGGCCAGGCGCGCCTGCTCGTAGAACTTCGCCAGATTCGCCGGGTCGAGATCGTCCGAGGTCGCGAGCCCCTTGAGGCCCGCGAGCGAGGTCTCGACCTCGCGATCCACCGCCACGGTCAGGGAGCGGGCGTGGTAGAGCAGCGCCTGCTCCATGGCGCGCCGCTCGTCCTGGTGCGCCCACCAGATCGCGACCGCGGCGACCCCGAGCAGCGGGACCAGGGTCAGGCCGACGATCACGAGGAGGAACGTGCGGAGCTTCATCGCTCCGCCGAGAATAGGCAAAGCGTGCCGGAACGGCAAGTTTTGCTATGCTCCCGGGACGAGCCATGTACGACGCCATCGTCATCGGCGCCGGGATCTCCGGCATGTACCAGCTCCACCGGCTGCGCGGCCTGGGTCTGCGCGCGCGGGTGTTCGAGGCCGGCGACGGGGTGGGCGGCACCTGGTACTGGAACCGCTACCCCGGAGCCCGGTTCGATTCCGAGAGCTGGACCTACGGCTACTCCTTCTCCGAGGAGATCCTGCGCGAGTGGGAGTGGAGCGAGCACTTCGCGGCCCAGCCGGAGACCCTGCGCTACTGCAACTTCGTGGCCGACAAGCTCGACCTCCGGCGCGACATCGAGTTCGGCTACCGGGTCAAGGCGGCGGTCTACGACGAGGCGGCGAACGAGTGGGAGATCGAGAGCGAGGACGGCCGGCGGGCGCGGGCGCGGTTCCTGATCACCGCGATCGGGCCGCTGTCCGCGCCCACCATGCCGACCATCCCGGGCGTGGAGAGCTTCCGCGGCGAGGCCTATCACACCGGCCGGTGGCCGCACGAGCCGGTCGGCTTCGCGAACAAGCGGGTGGGGGTGATCGGCACCGGGGCCACCGCGGTGCAGGCCATCACCGAGATCGCCAAGACGGTCGGCCACATGACCGTGTTCCAGCGCACCCCGAACTGGTGCGCGCCGCTGCACAACAGCAAGATCGACGCGGCCACCCAGGCCCGCATCAAGGCGACCTATCCGGAGATCTTCGCGCTCTGCCGCGAGTCCTTCGGCTGCTTCATCCACCAGGCCGACCCGCGCAACGCGCTCGAGGTGAGCCCGGAGGAGCGCGAGGCGTTCTTCGAGAAGCTCTACCGCGAGCCCGGCTTCGGGATCTGGATGGGCAACTTCCGCGACGTGCTGATCAACCGGGAGGCCAACGCCACCATCACCGAGTTCATGCGGCGGAAGATCCGCGCCCGCGTGAAGGACCCGAAGCTCGCGGAGAAGCTGATCCCGACCAACCACGGCTTCGGCACCCGCCGGGTGCCGCTCGAGAGCGGGTACTACGAGGTCTACAACCAGCCGAACGTGCGGCTGGTGGACATCCGCGAGACGCCGATCGAGCGGATCACACCCGCCGGCATCAAGACCAGCGACGCCGAGTACGAGCTCGACATGATCATCTACGCGACCGGCTTCGACGCGATCACCGGGGCGTTCGACCGCATCGACGTGCGCGGGGTGGGTGGCCGGCGGCTCCGGGAGAAGTGGGCGGAAGGGCCGCGCACCTATCTGGGCCTGCAGATCGTGGGGTTCCCCAACCTGTTCACCCTGGTCGGGCCGCACAACGCGGCCACCTTCTGCAACATCCCGCGCTGCATCGAGCAGAACGTGGACTGGGTGACCGCGCTCCTCGCCGACATGCGCGCCCGGGGCCGGACCCGGGTGGAGGCCACCCTGGAGGCCGAGCGCGACTGGACCCAGCACGTGCACGACAGCGGGCGGCGCATGCTGTTCACCCAGGTGGACTCCTGGATGATGGGCATCAACTCCAACGTGGCCGGCAAGCAGAAGCGCACCTTCATCGTGTACGCGGGCGGCGCCCCGAAGTACCGCGAGAAGTGCGACGAGGTCGCGGCGGCCGGCTACGTCGGGTTCACGTTCCGGTAGGACCCCGGGGAGGGACGCATGGCGGGCGAGCGGGACTACGACGTGCTGGTGGTCGGGGCGGGCAACGCGGCGCTGGCCGCGGCGGTGTCGGCGCGCGAGCACGGGGCGGGCCGGGTGGTGGCGCTCGAGAAGGCGCCGCGCGAGCTGCGCGGCGGCAACACCCACTACAGCGGCGGGCTCTTCCGCTTCGCCTACGACCGCCCCGAGGACCTGCTGCCGCTGGTGCCCGATTCGCGCGCCGAGGTGCCCGACTTCCCGGCGGGCGTCGAGCCGTACCCGGCGAAGAGGTTCCGCGCCGACCTCGATCGCGTCACCGAGGGGCGCAGCGATCCGGAGCTGTCCGAGATCCTGATCGGCCGCTCGTTCGACACGGTGCGCTGGATGGTGCAGCAGGGGATCGTGATGGAGCCGGCCCTCTCGCTCAGCGGGGTGCGGGTCGGCAACACGATCAAGTGGTCGCCGGGCGCGATCATCCGGGCGCGCCACGAGGGGGTCGGCCTGTCGTCCATGTGGTTCAAGGCCGCGCAGGCGCGCGGGGTCGAGATCCGCTACGACACCAGCGCGATCCGCCTCCTCCAGGACGGCCGCGGCCGGGTGACCGGGGTGGCGGTACGTGACGGCGACGGCTTCCGCGAGATCGGCGCGGGCGCGGTGGTGCTCGGCTGCGGCGGCTTCGAGGCGAACCCCGAGTGGCGGGCACGCTACCTCGGGCGCCCTTGGGACCACGCCAAGGTGCGCGGCACGCGCTACAACACCGGCGACGGGCTCCGCATGGCGATCGAGATCGGCGCGCTGCCGTGCGGGCAGTGGACCGGCTGCCACTCCACCCCGATCGACGCGGAGGCCCCGCCCCACGGCGACCGCGCGCTGACCGACAAGACCAACCGGCTGTCCTACCCCTTCGGCGTGCTCGTGGAC
>DATFGS010000380.1:0-3039 GCA_035249225.1 Candidatus Methylomirabilota bacterium
CGATCAGCAGCATGCCGGCCATGAGGACCGCGCCCACCAGCGTGGTCTTGCGACGCGTGAGCAGCGTGAGCCAGCCCGGCCCTCGCCGCTCGGGCACCGGCTCCGCGCGCGGCAGCGCCATGACGCTCATGCGCGCGATCCAGAGGGCCGCATCGGCTTTGCCGGGGCGGCCCGAACGATCGGGGGTCCGGGGGCCATGTCGGGGCCCCCAGCACAAATGGTCACTGGTACTTCACCCGTGGATCGAAGGCGAGGTACGACAGGTCGACGAGCAGGTTGATCAGCATGTACATGCCGGCGATGCACAGCACGACGCCCTGGATGACGGGGTAGTCGCGGCGGAGCACGGCCGAGATGATGAGGCGCCCGAGGCCGGGAATGTTGAAGACCTGCTCGACCACCACCGCCCCCGAGATGAGGATGGCGAACGAGATGCCGATGATCGTCACGGTCGGGATCATCGCGTTCTTGAGCGCGTGCTTGTAGACGACCGCCCGCTCGGCCAGGCCCTTGGCGCGGCTGGCCAGGATGTACTGCTCGCGCAGCACGTCGAGCATGCTCGAGCGAGTGATGCGGGCGATGAGCGCGGACTGCACGAGCCCGAGCGAGACCGCGGGCATCAGCAGCGAGCGCGCGTTCGGCCAGAGGCCCATGTCGAGCGAGACGTAGCCCGCCACCGGCAGCCAGCGCAGCCAGACCCCGAAGACCAGGATCATCAGGAGCCCGAGCAGGAAGTTGGGGATGGAGAGGCCGATCAGGGCCAGCCCCATGAACGACTGGTCCACCGCGGTGTTGTGGTAGCGCGCCGAGACGATGCCCGCGGGCACCCCGATGAGCACCGCAATCAGGGTGGCCCAGCTCGTCAGGAGCAAGGTCGGCTCGAGGCGCTCCACGATCGCCTCGGTGACCGGCCGGCGCAGGAAGATGGAATCGCCCAGGTCGCCGCGCAGGAGGCGTCCGAACCAGTGCACGAGCTGGGCGGGCAGGGGCTCGTCGAGACCCAGGTGCTTCCGCAGGCGCGCGATGTTCTCCGGGGTCGCGTCCGGCCCCGCGATGATGCTGGCGGGATCCCCGGGGGCCAGGTGGATCAGGACGAACGTCACGGTGGCCACCACGAGCATCACCGGGATGACCGCCAGCACCCGGCGGAGCAGGTAGGTCTGCACGCCTCCCTACTTGGCGAGCCAGCTATTCCAGAAGTACATCCTCGGCGCGGTGCGGAAGTCGCCCCGCAGCTCCCGGCGCGCGGCGTCGAGCGTGAAGTAGTCGCCGAGCTTGACGCTGCCCACGTCCTCGTAGAACACGGTCTGGATGCGGTCGATGATGGCCTTGCGCTTCTTGAGATCGTTCTCGCCCTGCAGCTCGGCGAGCAGGCGCTCCTTCTCCTCGTTGCACCACCAGCCGTTGAAGGTGCAGCGCAGCGCCACGTGGTTGGCCGGATCGGCGGAGAAGACGAAGCCGGTCGAGAAGATCTCCCAGAGGTCGGGCTTCTCGCCGCGATTGTTCAGGGTGGCCCAGTCCACCACCTGGAGATCGACCGCGATCCCCACTTCCTCGAGCTGCTGCTTGCCCACGAGCGCGTTCTTGTACATGAACTCGTACTCGCGGGTGGTGATCCAGCGCAGCGGCTGTCCCGCGTAGCCCGCCTCCTTGAGGAGCCGCTTCGCCTTCTCCTTGTCCTTCTGGTTGTAGAGCTTGGCGCTGGCCGTCGAGTGCCACGGCTGCTCGGGGAAGAACACGCCCGGGTCGAGCCGGTAGAACTCCTTCGAGCCGAAGCCGGCCACCAGGATCGGCTCCATGTCGAGCGCGGCCTGGAACGCCTGCCGGATCTTCTTCTGGCCGGTCAGGGGCGACTTGTGGTTCATCACCGCCACCGCCCAGCCGCGCGGCTTGACGATGCGCGACTCGAGCTGGGGCAGGCTCTTGATGCGCTCGTAGGAGTCCTGCTTGACGAACATCGCGTGGTGGTACTCGCCGGTCTCGACCCCGGCCAGGCGCACCGCGGTCTCGGGCACGGTGAGGAAGAGGATCTCGTCGAAGTACGCGGTGCGCTTGCCCCCGAAGCCGTTGGCCGGCTCGGAGCGGGCGCTGTAGTCCTTGAACCGGGCCAGCTTGATGTGCCGGTCCGGCCGGTGCTCGACGAAGCGGAAGGGGCCGGTCCCGATGAACTCCTTGAGCTGGCCCTCGCCCGCCGCCTCGATGCTCTCCTTCGGGTAGATCGCGGCGTGCGGCTCCGAGAGCCCGTAGACGAGCGAGCTCGAGGGCTGCTTCATGCTGATCACGACGGTGTAGGGATCCTTGGCGTCCACGCTCTCCACGTACTTCCACAGCGAACGTCCCACCGAGGCGACGCGGCCCCAGCGCCGGAGCGACGGGACCACGTCGGCGGAGGTCATCTCCTTGCCGTTGTGGAACTTGACGCCCTTCCGGAGCACGATCGTGTAGCGGAGCCCCTTGTCGGCGAGCGTCCACGACTCCGCGAGCATGGGGACCGGGTTGAAGCTCTTGTCGTAGGTCAGCAGCGACTCGTTGACGTGCCACATGATCTCGTACACGAGCGTGGCGGTGCTCATCGGGATGTCGAGCGTGGGCGGCTCGCCGATCGCCGCGACCTTGAGCACGCCGCCCATGCGCGGGGTCTCCTGGGCGGCGGCGGGCGTCACGAACAAGAGACTCGCGGCGAGAACGATGAGCGAGAGCCGTTTCATGGACGTCTCCTTGGAGGACGGGCGAAGGGCGCGGATGCGGTCTACCGGCGCCCCTTCAGGAACCAGTCGACCGCCGCGGAGCCATCCGTGGCGTCGGGCTCCTGGGGCCGCGCGGGTTCCTGGACGCGAACGGGGGGCTCGGGCGCCGGCGGAACCGAGGCCTGCGGGGCCGGCCTGGGCGGGGCCGAGGCCGGTGCCACCGGGCCGGGCGTGACCGGTGCGGATACGGCCGGCACGGGGGTAACGGGCGGCGCGGGCGGAACCGGCGTCACCACCGCGGGCGGCGGCGGGGCCGGCGCGGGCCGAGGTGGAGCCGGGGCGACCGGCGTCG
>DATFGS010000381.1:0-3518 GCA_035249225.1 Candidatus Methylomirabilota bacterium
GAGGTGGCCGGGATCCTGAACCGCGAGATCCAGGCCGCGCTCGGCGGGGGCTTCGATGGGCCGTTCTGGGGCCACCCCGCCGGGCGCGCGTATCCGCACCTCCACCCGACACGACCGCGGCCCTTCCCGCCGCGCATCAGCGACGGCCGGCTCGTCGAGCGCAGGCTGGCCGCGCGGCGCATCCAGAGCCCGTGGAAGCTCTTCACGCGCGCGTCGGTCGGGTCGCAGACCCTGGTCGGCCTGCCCGCCGTGCATCGCCTGCTCACGGACCCGGCGCTCGAGGCGCGCGCCCGGCTCTGGCCGTTCGAGACCGAGTGGACCACGGCCGTCGCCGGCGACCACATCGTGATCGCCGAGCTCTGGCCGAGCCTGGTCGACTGCCGGGAGCAGCCCTACCCGATCAAGGATCAGTGCCAGGTGGCCGCGGCGCGCGACTGGGCGCTGGACGCGCCCGACGCGCTCGCGCGATCCCTCGCCCGCCCGGCCGACCTCTCGCCCGACGAGGAGCGCACCGCGCGCGCGATCGAGGGCTGGATCGCGGGCCCGATCTGATCGCGGGCCGGCGGCTTGACAACCGCGCCGGCTCTGGGCACGATGCCCCGCAGATGACGCAGGTCGCTTCGCCCGTCCAGGCCCTGCTACTGAGCTAGGCGCGCGCCTCTCGCGGCGCGCGCCCACAGCCTCTCCCGTGTTCCGGGGAGGCTTTTTTGTTTCCATCGAACGGGAGGCATCCGAATGGCGCGGAACGGATGAATGCAAGACCTGACCCCATGGTCTTGATCACCGCGGGGGTGACCGGGATCGTCACGTCGGTGACGATGATCGGGCCGCTGCTGGTGGACATCTCGCGAGACCTGGGGATCTCGCTGGGCCAGGCTGGCTTGCTGGCCGCGGCGGCCGGGGTGCCGCAGGCGCTGTTCTCGCCGTTCTCGGGACTGCTGTCGGATCGGCTGGGGCGCAGGCCGATGATCGTGATGGCCTTCCTCAGCGTGGCCGTGCTCAGCGCCGGGGCCGCGCTCTCCCCGAGCTTCGCGGCGCTCGCGGTCGTGCGCTTCCTGGCCGGGCTGCTCGGCTCGCTCGCCCCCACCAGCCTCATGGCCTCGGTGGGGGATCTCTTCCCACCCGAGCGGCGCGCGCGCGCCATGGGCTGGTTCAACATGGGCTTCAGCTTCGCGGCCATCGGCGGCGTGCCGGTCATGGGCGCGATCGGCGGAGCATTCGGCTGGCGCTGGGCCTTCGCGGCTATCGGCCTCGTGATGCTGCTGCTGGCCGGCGGCATCTGGCGCTGGTTCCCGCGCATCCCGCCGATGGCCTCCGGCACGAGCGTGATGGCCACCTACCAGGCGGTCTGGGGCGTCCCGCGCCTCCTGAACCTGCTCGGCGCGAACCTCGTCGAGCGCTCGCTCTTCGCGATGGTGGTGATCTTCCTCCCCGCCTTCGTCATGCTGAGCTTTCACCTGACCGCGCTCGGGGTGGCGCCCGTGCTGGTGCTGGTCGCGATCGGGGCGATCGCCGGCAACGTGCTCGGGGGCCGACTCGGCGACCGCTTCAGCAAGCCCGGGATCTTCGTGATCCTTCAGATCGTCAGTGCGGGTCTCGGCCTGGCGCTCTTCGGCGCCGGGTTCTCCTTCGCGCCGGTCGTGACCCTCGCGGTCCTGCTGACCTTCTGCAACTCGGGGAGCCGGCCCGCCTTCCTGGCCTACGCCTCCGAGCTGGCGCCCCGGCAGCGCGGCGCGCTCTTCGGGCTCATCGCGCTCACCAACCAGAGCGGCCTCGTGATCGGCTCGGCGGTGGGCGCCGCCGCCATCGGGAGCGGCGGCTACCGGGGCATGGCCCTGGCCGCGCTGGCCCAGGGCGTGCTCGCGGCCGCGCTGGCGCTGCCGCTCCTCAGACGGCCGCGCCCTGTGGGCGATTCTTGACCGTCAGGGAACCCCCGGCTATGCTCGGCCGACTCATTCCACGCGGAAGGCCGGCGCTGAACGGAGATCAAGGACTCGGATGAGCCGCTGCCCCGAGTGTCAGCACGAGAATCCCCCGGGCGCCCGATTCTGCAACGGCTGCGGTGCGCGTGCCGAGCTGGCCTGCGCCCAATGCGGTCAGGTCAACCCATCGGGGAGTCGCTTCTGCAACGGCTGCGGCGCCAAGCTCGGCGACCCGGCGCCGACAGGGCCGGAGGCGCGCTTCACCTCTCCCGAGAGCTACACCCCGAAGCACCTCGCCGAGCGCATCCTCGACTCGAAGGCCGCCCTCGCCGGGGAGCGCAAGGTCGTCACCGTGCTCTTCGCCGACATCAAGGGCTCCATGGAGCTGCTCGCCGACCGTGACCCGGAAGAGGCGCGCAAGATTCTCGATCCCGTCCTCGAACGCATGATGGAGGCCGTGCACCGCTACGAGGGCACCGTGAACCAGGTGATGGGCGACGGCATCATGGCGCTCTTCGGCGCGCCGCTCGCCCACGAGGATCACGCGGTACGCGCGTGCTATGCCGCACTGCGGATGCAGGAGACGCTCAAGCGCTACGCGGACGACACGCGTCGCTCGCACGGGGTGGAGGTGCAGATCCGGGTCGGCCTCAACTCAGGGGAGGTCGTCGTCCGCTCGGTCGGCAGCGATCTCCGGATGGACTACACCGCGGTGGGCCAGACCACTCACCTCGCGGCCCGGATGGAACAGCTGGCGCTACCCGGGACCATCCGGCTGACCGCCGAGACCGTGCGGTTCGCCGAGGGGTACGTCGAAGTGAGATCGCTGGGGCCGATCCCGGTGAAGGGCCTCCCGGACCCGGTCGAGCTCTTCGAGCTGACGGGGGCCGGGACGGCGCGGACACGGCTGCAGGCTGCGGCGATCCGAGGGCTCACGCGCTTCGTCGGCCGCGACGGCGAGGTCGAGCACTTGCGCCGGGTCCTCGGCCAGGCCGGCGCGGGGCGGGGCCAGGTCGTCGCTATCGTCGGCGAGGCCGGGGTGGGCAAGTCGCGGCTCACCCACGAGTTCACCCACTCCCATCGGGTACAGGACTGGCTCGTCCTGGAGGCCTCCTCTGTCTCCTACGGCAAGGCCACCAGCTATCTGCCCGTGATCGACCTGCTCAAGGGGTACTTCAAGATCGGCGACCGGGACGATCACCGGGAGATGCGCGCCAAGGTGCTCGGGCGCGTGCTCGGCCTCGACCGCGCGCTCGAACCGATGCTGCCCCCGCTGCTGGCCCTGCTCGACGTGCCGGTCGAGGACACGGCCTGGCAGGGCCTGGACCCGCCGCAGCGCCGTCAGCGCACGCTGGACGCGGTCAAGCGCCTGCTGCTGCGAGAGAGCCAGGCGCAACCGCTACTGGTGGTCTTCGAGGACCTGCACTGGGTCGATGGCGAGACCCAGGCTCTGCTCGACAACCTGGTGGAGAGCCTGGGCTCCGCTCGCCTCCTGCTCCTGGTGAACTACCGGCCCGAGTACGAGCACCGCTGGGGCAGCAAGACGGCCTACTCCCAGCTCCGGCTCGACACCCTGCCCGCCGAGAGCGCGGCGGA
>DATFGS010000382.1:0-3023 GCA_035249225.1 Candidatus Methylomirabilota bacterium
CGGGCGGGTGCAGATCGACCGCTGGCGGCCGGTGGTGCGGAAGGAGAACGGCTTCAGCCTGATCCTGTGGCGCCAGCAGGGGATGCTCTGCGTGATGGTGTCCGACCTCGTCTCCGACGAGGACCTCGCCCGCTTCAAGCAATACTTCGTGAAGGTCCGGTCCTCGACCGAGCCGTACGCGGTGTACTAGGCAGTCGCGTCGGGTTCCCCGGCGTGTCCGAGGACACTCCCCTAGTTCCTTAGGCTCTCCATATGCGGGGGGCCCAGAAATGGCCCCCCGCACTCCCCCAGGCCGCAGACACTCGCCTACTTCTCGTCTACTGCTCTTGTCCGGTGGTCCAGGGTAGGGCCATGAGGGTCCAGGCTACGAGGACGACCTCGGAGTCGCCGAAGTTGAATTCGGAGAGCCCCGCGATCAGGAAGCCCGCGGCGGCGGCGAGGCTGCCCAGCACCAGCGCCCGCTCCCGCGGCGCGGTCGCGGGAAGTCGCCGTAGAAGGCCGATGCCGGCGCCGAAGAACGCGACCCAGATCCAGAGCCACGCGGTCAGCCCTGCCACCCCGCGCTCCACCAGGATCTGCAAGGGGGTGTTGTGGACGTGGCTGGTGCGCTTCTTGGCCGCCTCCGGCAGCGCGTAGCGAGGGTACTCGCGCTTGACCCCGCCGGGGCCCACTCCGAGGAGCGGGTGCTCTCGCCACATCGCCAGGCCGCTGCGCCACATGTAGACGCGTTCCTTCACGCCTTCGCCTTCGGGGTCGGCCATGCTCGTGAAGCGGTGCCGCAACTGATAGGGCGCGGCCAGCGCGGCGAGCGCCAGGAGCACGAGCCCGAGCAGCAGCACCAGACGGCCGCGACGGACCCCCGCCACCACCACTAGCGCTCCCGCCCCGAAGCCGAGCCAGGCCCCGCGAGTGTAGGTGGCGACGAGGCCGGCCAGCATGACGACCCAGGCGACCGGGCGCCACGATCGGGACAGGCCGGCGCCCGGGAGGAGGCGCGGCAGTACGACGAGCAGTCCCAGCAGGAGCACTCCGGCCAGGGTCATGTAGATGCTGAAGAAGCCGTGAGCGCGGTCGCAGCGGTGATAGAGCCAGCGCGGTGTTCGATCGGGCGCGGGGCCCGGGCAGACGCCCACCTGGAGAAGCCCGATCACGGCCGCGACCGTCAAGACCGCGGTGAGGCCCGCGAGAAAGCGGTCGGCCTCCGCGCCGTCGCGCAGCATCCCGGCGGTGACGTAGAGCGCGGCCACCAGGAGCAGCCCCTTGGAGGCCATGAGCGCCTCGCCCGGATGTCCGGACGCGAGCGCCGACAGCAGCGTGACCGCGCTGAACGCGGCCACCGGCGGTCCGAGGGGCCAGCGGGCCTCCGCTCGTCCCGCGGGCGTCCGGAGCCGGATGAGCCAGAGCAGCGTGAGGAGCGCGAGCGCCGTCTCGGAGAGGGTGATCGAGAACCCGAGCCCGACGACGAACGCCGTGAGGAGGCCCCGCGAGAGCGCGGTCACCTCAGTATGCGTTGCGGTCGAAGATCACGCGGACCACGGTCAGCGCGATGATCTTGAGATCGAACCAGAGGGACCAGCGCTCGATGTAATCGATGTCGTACTGGATCCGCTTCTCGAGCGAAGTGTTGCCGCGCAGCCCGTTCACCTGGGCCCAGCCGGTGATCCCCGACTTCACCTTGTGGCGCAGCATGTAGCCGGGCACGGTCTGCCGGAAGCGCTCCACGAAGACCGGCCGCTCGGGCCGCGGGCCCACCACGCTCATGTCGCCCCGCACCACGTTGATGAACTGGGGCAGCTCGTCGAGGCTGAACCGGCGGAGGAAGGTCCCGAAGCGGGTACGCCGCGCGTCGGCCGGGCCCGCCCACACCGGCCCGCTGCTCGCCTCCGCGTCAGGCAGCATGGTGCGGAACTTGAGCATCGCGAAGCGGCGGCCGTCGAGTCCCATGCGCTCCTGCCGATAGAGCGCCGGCCCGGGGGAGCTCGCCTTCACCGCGACCGCGAGGAGGAGCAGCATCGGCCACAGGAGGGCGAGCACCGCCACCGAGAAGACCGCGTCGAACACGCGCTTGGCCAGGCGGTTCCAGCCGTAGAGCGGCGACTCCCGCAGGTGGATGAACGGCATGCCTTCGAACTGCTCGACGCCGCCGCGGAGCGAGGCGAAGCGCAGGAGATCGGGCACCACGTGAATGGTCACCGGCTCGTCGCCCACCGCGTCGAGCAGGCCACCCAGGCGGCCGTAGTCCTCGTGGGCCAGGGCCAGGACCACGTGGTCGATCGTGTTGGCGTCGAGCACCGACCGGAGATCCGCGTAGCCGCCCAGCCGCCGGGCCCCGACGGGACCGTCCTTGTCATCCCCGATCATGCCGAGCACCTGGATCCCCACGTCGGGCCGGCCCTGCATGCGCTGCACAACCATCGCGGCGAGCTCGCCGTCACCCACCACCACCGCGTAGCGGAGGTTGTAGCCGCGGCGGCGTGCGAAGCGGAGGCCCTCGCGGAAGGCGGCGCGAGAGAACCAGATCACCGCGATGGAGAGCAGCCAGAAGTACACGATCGCCACGCGGGAGTAGTCGTAGCCGCGGAAGAAGAAGGTCATCACCGCCACGAGCACGAGCACGCCCATGGTCGAGGCCTTCGCCACGTCGGCCGCTTCGGAGAGATGCGAGCCGATCCGGCGCGGGCGATAGAGCCCGAAGGCCCGGAAGCTCAGCCCCCACACCACCAGGATCGGCAACAGCATGAGCAGGTAGTCGGACAGAGGCGGCACGTCGTGCTGGATCGGGCCGATCACGTGGAAGCGAAGCGCGTAGGCGGCGATCCAGCACGCGGCCACGAGGGCGAGGTCGCCCACGAGCATGCCCTGCTCGAGCAGGCGGGAGTGGGCCTTCAGCACGGCCGGCCCCCCGGCGCGATCGCCCCTAGGTAGGCCCGCATGCGCTCCCGGAACACCGGGAGGTCGAACGCCTCGGCGCGACGGCGGAGCGCCTTCGGCTCGAACTGCTCGGGCGCGGCCTCGAAGCGGCG
>DATFGS010000383.1:0-3691 GCA_035249225.1 Candidatus Methylomirabilota bacterium
TCCGCCGGTGACGGGCCGCGCACGCCGCGCAGCCGGCCAGGTGCGCCCGCTCGGCCACCGAGGCGAGATCTGCCTCGACCCGCTCGAGCGCGTCGTCGGAGAGGCACGGGCTCATCGGGCGTCTCCCAGGCTCCGGCGCAGCGCGCGCACCGCGCGGAAGAGATGGCGCTTCACGCTGCCCGGGCTCAGCCCGAGGGCCTCCGCCACCGCGAGGGTGGATTGCTCCTCGATGTGGCGGAGCGCGAAGACCTCCTGCTGCCGCCGCGGCAGGGCGCGGAAGGCGGTCCAGATGCGCCGCCGCGTCTCCTCGTCGATCGCCACGTCGCTGGGCGCGGGGGTCAGCGCCACCAGGGGGACCTCGTCGAGGCTGGCGCCGCGCAGGCGGAACCGCATCCAGCCGCCGGCCCGTCGCCGGTCGCGGCAGCCGTTGACCGCGACCCGGGTGAGCCAGGCGCCCCAGTTGGCCGGCACCTGGCCGAGCCGCTCGGCCTCGTGCGCCTTCAGAAAGACGTCCTGGACCACGTCATCGGCCTCCTGTGGGTCGCCCAGCAGCAGGCGACACAGGCGTTGAAGCCGCCCGTAGTGGGCGGTGACCAGCAGATCCGGCCGGGGGGCGAGCTCCACGTCCCTCTGACGAGCGTCCCGTCCCCTCTCATCAATCCTGACGAACGAAATCCCCGATGCGTTGACACCCGGGGCCGGTCAACCGGGGATCGCGCATGTTCGTCACACGGATAGGGCTCGTGAGCCCGTGAGCCGTCAGCAGGTGGCGAGCGCCCGGGGCCCCGAGGAAGCGCCGCGGCCCCGAGGAGAGCGCCGCGGCCCCGAGGAGAAGGACCGGCATTGAACGTCTGGGCCAGCGCGCGGATCGCGGTCCGCGCGCTCCGGGTCAACAAGCTGCGGAGCGCGCTGACCATGCTCGGCATCGTCATCGGCGTTGGCGCGGTCATCACCATGGTGGCGGTGGGTGCCGGGGCGCAGGCGCGGGTGGCCGAGCAGATCCAGAGCCTGGGCTCCAAACATGATCATCGTGCTCTCGGGCTCGATCACCACGGGCGGCGTGCGGATGGGCTCGGGCAGCCAGCTCACGATCACCGAGGACGACGCCTGGGCCATCCAGCGCGAGGTCCGGACCGTCACCGCGGCGGCGCCCACCTCGCGGGGCAGCGCCCAGATCGTCTACGGCAACCTCAACTGGGCCACGAGCGTGCAGGGCGTCACCGGGGAGTTCTTCTCGGCCCGCGAGTGGGACGTGGTGGACGGCCGGCTCTTCAGCCAGGAAGAGGTCGAGGGCGCCGCCAAGGTGGCGCTCATCGGCCAGACCGTCGCGGGCAATCTCTTCGGGGAGAGCGATCCGCTCGGCCCGGTCATCCGGATCAGGAACGTCCCCTTCGGGGTGATCGGGGTGCTGCAGCGCAAGGGCCAGACCACCTTCGGCCAGGACCAGGACGACACGGTGCTGATCCCGCTCAGCACCGCCAAGCGGAAGGTGCTGGGCAGCAGCCAGGCCAACGCGCGCGCGGTGGGCTCGATCGCGGTCAAGGTCACGGACGCGCGCGCGATGCCGGACGCCGAGCAGGAGATCCGCGGCCTGCTCCGCCAGCGCCACCGCCTGCAGGCTTTCCAGGAGGACGACTTCGGGATCCGGAACCTCACCGAGGTGCTGCAGTCGCAGGAAGCGTCCTCGCGGGTGCTCACGTGGCTGCTGGCCGCCATCGCGTCGGTGTCGCTGCTGGTGGGCGGCATCGGCATCATGAACATCATGCTGGTCTCGGTCACGGAGCGCACCCGCGAGATCGGGCTCCGGATGGCGGTGGGCGCCCGCGGGCGCGACATCCTGGTGCAGTTCCTGGTCGAGGCGGTCACCCTGTCGCTCCTCGGCGGCCTGCTGGGCATCGCGCTCGGCCTGGGCGGCTCCTGCGCCATCGCCTACTTCGCCCAGTGGCGCACCCTGGTCAGCGTCGAGGCGGTGGCGGTGGCCTTCGCCTTCTCGGCCGCCGTCGGGGTCTTCTTCGGCTTCTACCCGGCCCGCCAGGCCTCCCGGCTCAACCCGATCGACGCCCTGCGGTACGAGTGACGGAAGAGAGGTATTAAAACCGCGCCGTGTATGCTAAATTGGCCTCCTGGTCAGGTTGTTCGTGGCCGGAAAAAGTCGAGGTCAGGGCGTGGCGAGCAAGGGCATCCAAGACCTGGTCGGGCAGGTGATGATCGACAAGGAATTCCTCGCCGAGCTCGTTCGGGAGCCCGCACGGGTCCTGGCCGCCTTCGAGCTGACCCCGGACGAGCGGGCCGCGATCATGCACGCGCTCGGCAGCACGTCCAACGTCTCGGACCGGGATCGGGCGCGCGCGCTGCAGAACGTCATGCTCAAGCGCTGGGCGACCTGAATGCGGGTGCCCGCCGGACGGAGCTGAGTGCCAAGCCTCCCCGAGATCGGCTTCCTGCGCCGGGTCCTGTACTTCAAGGACGTCGAGGAGCCGGTCCTGCTCGCCCTGTGGCCCAGCTTCCGCGAGCGCCGCCTCAAGAAGGGGGACGTCCTGTTCCGCGCGGGAGACCCGGGCGAGGAGCTGTTCCTGATCCGGGACGGCAGCATCGTGGTCTCCAAGCCGGTCACCGGCCGGGTCGAGCAGGTGCTCTCGCGGCTCGCCTCCGGCGAGGTCTTCGGCGAGATGAGCGTCTTCGGCGACGAGCGTCGCCGCTCCGCCACCTGCCAGGCCGAGGTCGACACCATGCTCTACAGCCTCGACCGCGACAGCCTCAACCGCTTCGTGACCGGCAGCCCGCTCGCCGCGGCCAAGTTCTTCCAGCAGATGGCGCAGGTCGCGTTCCAGCGGCTGCGCGACTCGTCCGACCTGGTGGCCGAAGTCACGCGCTGGGGGCTGGAGGCGACGGGCCTCGACATCGAGCACAAGTAGCGGACCGGGACCTCGATCGTGAGCGAGGTTGGCGACAAGACCGCGGAGGGCAGGCCGAAGCGCACGCGCATCGAGCTGCTGGTCCGCGAGCCGGACGGCGACGGCTTCGAGACGCAGGAGATCTCCAGCGCGGTCGCCTACCTCCACAGCCGGCCCCAGCGCATCCCCGACGCGGACTGGGAGATGGCGCGCCTGCCCTACGCGCCCCAGGGCGTCGTCACCTACGCGCTCAAGAACCGCCGCACCGAGCAGATCATCCAGATCACCGAGACCGAGAAGTTCCTGTGGGGGCAGATGGACGGCCGCGCCTCGCTCCAGGAGATCGCGACCTCCTACCTGCTCAACTACGGCTCCTTCGATTTCGAGATCATCCCGACCCTGATCGTCAAGCTGCTCCGGGCCGACCTGCTGACGATGCGCCCGGTTTCGCGGCTGCGGGCGGTGCTGGCCCGCAACCGGCGCAACCCGGCGGCGCGGGCGATGGAAGGCACGCTCCACGCGCTCGAGCGCCTGACCGTGACGAGCCGGCGCTCGCACCAGTTCTTCGAGCGCATGTACCGCTACGGCGGCTTCCTGCTCTTCACCCCGTGGGCCATCGCCGCGCTCGTGCTCATGATCGGGCTCGGCATCCACAGCGGGATCACGATCTGGAACAATCTCGGCGAGGTGACGCACGGGCTGGCCAGCCACCCCATCGTCGCCATCCTGCTCGTCAAGCTCGTGTTCTGGCTCACCGTGATCAACCACCAGATCATCCACGCGCTCGCCTGCATCCA
>DATFGS010000384.1:0-1414 GCA_035249225.1 Candidatus Methylomirabilota bacterium
GCTACCGGATTCACACATCTCGGTAAGCGGCGCTGAGAGCGGCGCCGTGCTTGGCGGCCTGGAAGTAGAGCCAGCCCTGGAGCATGACGATAGGGCCGGGTTTTCCGTAGTAGCCGGTCCATCCGCCGAGGCGGGCGCAAACCCAGGCGGCATAGGCGAGGGAGCCTTGGGGGTGGGGGTTCTTCTGGCGCTGGGTCTTGCCTTCGAGCTTGGCGCAGAAGGCCTCCAGCAGCGGCTGGTCTTCGGCTTCGAAGGCGTCGGTGATGGGGCGCAGGGGGTTTGGGCCGGCTTCGCCGTCGCGGGCGTGGACGAGTTGCTGGACGGTGACGGCGGCGATGAGGGTGGCCATGACCAGCCGGCGCAGAGGCGCTTCCTCCTCGATGAGCAGGCCCTCGATGTCGAAGCCCTGGGTCTTCATGGTCCGGAACAGCTGCTCGATGGCCCAGCGGCGGCGGTAGAGGTCGGCGATGGCAAAGGCCTCGGCGGCCTCGGCGACGGCGTGGGTGGTCAAGAGCCGCCAGTGGACGGGGGCCTCGCCAGCCGGCGGGGCTTCTTCGCGCACGTCCACCACGGTCACGGCCAGGCTCGCGGGCAGCCCCTCGCGCAGGCCATTGCGGGGGCGCGCGAGAGAGGCCGTCGCGAAGCGGACCGCTATCTGCGCCTGGCGCGCCTTGCGGCCCGGCTTGGCTGCCAGGTCGAGCTCGGCCCGGCCGGCGACCGGCAGGGCGTCGATCTGCGCAAACAGCCTGCCGCCGTCCTCCAGCGCCCGGTCGTGGGCCGCGCGCACCAGAAGATCGGTCCCCGCCGGTCGCAGGGCGAAGGCCTGGAAGATGTCGTTCTCCCGGTCGCCGATCATCGTCAGCCGCGCCGCCGTCGCGCAGACCTCGGCCGAGCGGGCCGCCGCGTCCAGCCAGCGTCGGCTCTCCTTCTCGGCGATCGGCTTGGACCTGCGCTCGGCCTTCTTGCCCCTTGTTCGGCTCAGGAACTCCGCGTGCGTCAGCCCCAGGATCGCGCCGCTCGCCGCGTCCACCGCCAGCGTCGGGTGCAGGTAAAGCCCTCCGCCACCCTCGGAGCGGACGACGGTGGTGTCCTGGATCGCCAGCACGTGCAGGCCCGCGCAGCGCCGCGCCGTCCCGGCCCCAGCCTCGGCCACCATCGCCTCCGGCGTGACCGCCGCGTTGCGCAGGAACCGCGTCAGGCGGATCTCCCCCGCCCGGTCCCCGCCCAGGCGACGCACCCGCACCCGCCGTCCGCCCGTCTCCACCAGGCGGGCGTGCAGGAACGCCCCCCTTTTTGCAGGCGACGGTCGCCAAACCGCCCCAGCCCAAACTCCAACATCGATGCCTCCCGTCCGATCAGCAGACGGAATCAGACCTCACACGACCCTGCAAACCCAGATGTGTGAATGCCGTAG
>DATFGS010000385.1:0-2633 GCA_035249225.1 Candidatus Methylomirabilota bacterium
ACCGCGAACCCCTTTGCCGTGCCGGTCGCCATGATGGCCTCCTGTTGGTGTGGTGCGCCCGATTCTACGCCGCGCCGGGCTTGCGCTCCACGGCATTACGGGATACACCCAGACGGTCATGCGAGAGCCCGCGGGCATCCGCATCCTCGTCTGGATGTGCGTGCTCATCGCCGTGAACCAGCTCGGCTTCGGCAGTATCATCCCGGCGCTCGCCCTCTACGCGCGCTCCTTCGACGTCACCCAGTCCGCCATCGGGCTCGCGATCGCGATCTACGGGCTCGCCCGCTTCCTCGTCGCGGTGCCCGCGGGCCAGCTCGCGGACCGGTTCGGCCGCCGCCACACGCTCGCGATCGGCGGCGTCCTCTCCGCGGTGGGCAACGTGCTCTGCGCGCTCGCGCCGAGTTACCCCGCCTTCGTCGCCGCGCGCTTCGTGGCGGGCGCGGGTGCCGCGCTCGTGCTCACCACCGGCCTGATCGTGATCGCGGACATCTCGACGCCGTCCAATCGCGGTCGGATGATGTCGGCCTACCAGGGCGCGTTCATCTTCGCGGTCGGCATCGGGCCGCTGCCGGGCGGCCTGCTCGCCACCCACTGGGGCCTCGCCGCCCCGTTCCTCGCGTACGCGGCCACCTCGCTCGTGGCCTCCGCGGTGGCCTGGCTCGCGATCCCGGAGACCCGCGCGGTCCGTCGCGCCGGCGAGTCCGAGCCCGCCCCGGGGCCCTACCGCGCCCAGCTCCGCTTGCTCACCGCGCACCGCGGCTTCATGCTCGTGAGCGGCCTCGCCTTCGTGAACGCGGTCGCCCGCACCGGCGCGCTGTTCAACATCGTCCCGATCCTGGCCCGCGACCGGCTCGCGCTCCACCCGGACCGCATCGGCTTCGGCCTCGCCCTCGCCAGTGTCGTCGGCCTCGTCGTGGCCTACCCGACCGGCGTGCTCGTGGACCGCTACGGGCGCAAGATCGTCATCGTCCCCGCGACCATCCTCTCCGGCCTCTCGCTCGTCCTCTTCCTGCTCGCGCCGACCTACGCGTGGTTCCTCGCGGCCTGCGCGGCGTGGAGCATCGCGATGGGGATCAGCGGGGCGGCCCCCGCCGCCTACGCGGCCGACACCGCGCCCCCCGGCATGAACGCGGCCGCGGTCAGCAGCTATCGGATGCTCGCGGACCTGGGCTACGTGGTGGGCCCGATCGCGCTCGGCCTGGCCGCCGACCTGGCCGGGATCGACGCGACACTCGGCGGCACCGCGGCCCTGCTGGTCGCGGTTGCGGTGCTCTTCGGCCGCTTCGCGCCCGAGACGTACCGCGCCCGCTTTTAGCCCGCGCGCACCCGGTCAGCGGGCGCGGCGGAAGGGGTACCCGAGCTGGCTCCAGTAGTCGGCGGGGACCGGCGGGCCGGCGAGGCCGTACGCGGACGGCCAGCGATCGGCGGGCAGGTACTGCGTGCCGAAGATCCGGTCGATCACCGGCAGGTGCACCGCGAAGTTCACGTCCACCGGCTCGACCGCGTGGTGCCAGTGGTGGTACTGCGGGGTGGCGAGCACGTGGCGCAGCGGGCCGAAGCGCCAGGCCACGTTGGCGTGGATGAGCACCGCCTGGAACGACACGAAGAGCACGTAGGCGAAGACCGCGCCCGGCGCGAAGCCCAGCACGTAGAGCGGCACGAACGAGAGCCCCCGGGTCACCACGATGTCCACCAGGTGCAGGCGCGAGCCGGCCAGCCAGTCCATGTAGCGGCTCGAGTGGTGGACGGCGTGAAAGCGCCAGAGCCACCGCACCTGGTGGAAGAGGCGGTGCACCGTGTACTGGGTGAGGTCCGCGACCACCAGGACCTCGACGAACTGCAGCACGAAGGGCTGCGCGGCCACCGCGCCCTGGAGCTCCGGCGCCGCCGCCCAGCGGAAGAAGATCGCCGCGGGCGCCATGGTCAGGAACACGGTCAACTGCACCAGGAGATGGCTCACCCCGAAGTGCCACAGATCCGTCCGCCACTCGGGGCGGAAGATCGGCTGCTCCCGCAGCCGGCCGAACAGCAGCTCGATCGGCACGAAGATCGCGGAGAGCAGGAAGAGATCGAGCAGGAACCAGTCGAGGCCCACGTGATTCGAGCGGGCGACCGGGGTCGCCACCGCGACCTCGGAGCCGCCCATGACCGTGGCCAGCAGCGCGAGCCCCGCTCCGGTCAGGCCGAGCGTCTTCCGGCGCTTCAAGAAGATGCTGAGCAGCCCCAGGACGAACGCCACCCCGAGCGTGACCTTGATCGTCGTCCGCACGATCTCCATGGGGTACACGTCGCGGAGCGCGGGCGTGGTGAGGACGGCGGGGAACCAGAGGCAGAGCACCGCGCCGAAGGCGAGCGTGCCCAGGACCGCCGAGAGCACGCCGGTGACCCACCCGAGGACGCCGATCCGGCTCGCCATCCTGACTCGATCGTAGCGCCCGGGGCCTCCAATCTCCAAGCCGGCCGCCGGTGGTATGGTATCGGCCCATGACCACCCTCCTGATGCTCCCGCCGCAGACCGCGACCACGCGCGAGTGGGCCGCGCGCGTCGCCGCCGCCCTGCCCGAGCTGACCGTCGTGGTCGCGGAGGACGAGGCGCAGGCCGCCCGCGCGATCGGCGGCGCCGAGGCCGCCTT
>DATFGS010000386.1:0-16555 GCA_035249225.1 Candidatus Methylomirabilota bacterium
CCTGGCCCAGGCGCCGGCGCCGGCCCCCGCGGCTCCCGGGGCGCCCGCCGCGCCCGCGCCTCCAAAGATCGACAGCGGTGACACCGCGTGGGTCCTGGTCTCCACCGCGCTGGTCCTGCTGATGACCGCGCCGGGCCTCGCCCTGTTCTATGGGGGCATGGTGCGGCAGAAGAACGCGCTCGGCACCCTGATGCAGAGCTTCATCATCCTCGCCCTGATCTCGGTGCAGTGGGTGCTCTGGGGCTACACTCTGGCCTTCGGCCCCGACAAGGGCGGCATCATCGGCGGGCTCGAGTGGTTCGGCCTGAAGGGGGTGGGGCCCGAGCCGAACGCCGACTACGCGGCGACCATCCCGCACACCGCGTTCATGCTGTTCCAGATGATGTTCGCGGTCATCACCCCGGCCCTGATCACGGGCGCGTTCGCCGAGCGCAAGAAGTTCTCCACCTTCCTGGTGTTCATCCTCCTCTGGGCCACCTTCGTCTACGATCCGCTGGCCCACTGGGTGTGGGGCATCGGGGGCTGGCTGAAGAACCTGGGCGCGCTCGACTTCGCGGGCGGCACCGTCGTGCACATCTCGTCGGGCATCTCCGCGCTCGCCGCCGCGATCGTCATCGGCAAGCGCCGGGGCTACGGCCACCAGCCGATGCCTCCGCACAATCTGCCGTTCACCGTCATGGGCGCGAGCCTGCTGTGGTTCGGCTGGTTCGGGTTCAACGCGGGCAGCGCGCTGGCCGCCAACGGCCTCGCCGCCCACGCGTTCATGACCACCAACACCGCGACCGCGGCGGCCGCGCTCGGCTGGATGTTCACCGAGTGGGCCTCCCGCGGCAAGCCGACCGTGCTCGGCGCCGCGTCGGGCGCGGTGGCGGGCCTCGTGGCGATCACCCCGGCGGCCGGATTCGTGACGCCGATGGCCTCCATCGTCATCGGGGGGGTCGCCGGATTCATCTGCTACACCGCCTGCAACCTGAAGTCGAAGCTCGGCTACGACGACTCGCTCGACGTGGTGGGCGTGCACGGGGTGGGCGGCACGTGGGGCGCCCTCGCGACCGGGGTCTTCGCGACCAAGCTGGTCAACGACGCGGGCGGCGACGGACTGCTCTACGGCAACCCGAAGCAGCTCTGGATCCAGTTCGTGGCCGTCGCGGTCACCTGGATCCTGGGCTTCGTGATGACGGTGGTCATCCTCAAGGTCCTCGACGCGGTCATGGGGCTGCGCGTGAGCCAGGAGGACGAGATGTCCGGCCTGGATCTATCGCAGCACTCGGAAACCGCGTACATGTTCGGCGGCTCGGCCTCGTACGGCGAGTACTCGATGGGTGGGAGCTCCGGCGCCTTCGAAGGGATGAAGCCCGCGGAGGCCAAGCCCCGGCCGAGCCACTAGGAGCGAGGGGCCCGCTTGACGGGCTCACGGCAAACACTTATGGTTGGTGGCCGGTGGGGCCAAGGGAGGTCCCACCGGCCCGCAGTCTTCCCCACCCAGTTCGCTGACGCGATCAAGGAGGCAGGAGAATGACCCCGAAGGACGTGTTGAAGATGGCGAAGGAGAAAGGCGTCAAGATCATCGATCTGCGCTTCATCGACATGCCCGGTCTCTGGCAGCATTTCTCCATCCCGGTATCCGAGCTGAAGGAAGACATCTTCGAGGACGGGCTCGGCTTCGACGGCTCCTCGATCCGCGGGTTCCAGACCATCGACGAGTCGGACATGCTGCTCATCCCGGACGCCTCGACGGCCCAGATGGATCCGTTCACCGCGGTGCCGACCATGGTCCTGATCTGCAACGTCAAGGACCCGATCACCGGCAAGGCCTACACGCGCGATCCGCGCTACGTGGCCCAGAAGGCGGAGGCGTTCGTCAAGAAGAGCGGGGCGGGGGACACGATCTTCATCGGGCCCGAGCTCGAGTTCTTCTTCTTCGACTCGATCCGGTTCGATCAGAGCTACAACTACGGCTTCTACTTCATCGACTCGGAAGCGGGCGCGTGGAACACCGGCCGGGAGGGCACGCCGGATCGCCCGAACCTCGGCTACATCCCGCGCTACAAGCAGGGCTACTTCCCGGTACCGCCGATGGACAAGTTCCAGGACATCCGGTCCGACATGGTGCTGGCGCTGGAGTCGGTCGGGGTCCGCGTCGAGGTCCACCACCACGAGGTGGCGAGCGGCGGGCAGACCGAGATCGACATGCGCTTCGACACCCTGACCAAGATGGCCGACAAGGTGTGCTGGTACAAGTACTGCGCCAAGCAGACCGCCAAGAAGTGGGGCAAGACCGCCACCTTCATGCCCAAGCCGCTGTTCCAGGACAACGGCTCCGGCATGCACACCCACCAGTCCATCTGGAAGAACGGCAAGAACCTCTTCTACGAGCGGGGCGGCTACGCCGACATCTCCAAGATGTGCCTGTACTACATCGGGGGCATCCTGAAGCACGCCCCCGCGCTGCTCGCGTTCATCGCGCCCTCCACCAACAGCTACAAGCGGCTGGTGCCGGGCTACGAGGCGCCGATCAACCTGGTCTACAGCCAACGCAACCGCTCCGCCGCGATCCGGATCCCGATGTACTCGAAGGCGGAGGGGGCCAAGCGGATCGAGTTCCGGACGCCGGATCCGACCTGCAACCCGTATCTCTCATTCGCGGCGTGCGTGATGGCGGGTCTCGACGGCATCGCCAACAAGATCGATCCGGGCAAGCCGGTGGACAAGGACCTCTACGAGCTGCCCGCCGCCGAGCAGAAGAAGATCAAGCAACTCCCCGGCGCGCTGGACATCGTGCTGGACAACCTCGAGAAGGATCACGACTTCCTGCTGAAGGGGGACGTGTTCACCCCGGACCTGATCGAGACCTGGATCGACTACAAGCGGAAGAACGAGGTGGACCCCATCCGGCTGCGCCCGCACCCGTACGAGTTCGCCCTGTACTACGACATCTAGGCGCTTCCCCCGACGGCCCCGGTCCGGCGCCCACGCGCCCGGCCGGGGCCCGTCGGCTCCTCGACCGACTCCGCTCGACCCACTCGCTGACCGCCCCGTGGGCAGCCTGCTCGCCGGCTGAGCAGCCCCGCTTCGGAGAGCTGCCCGCGGCGCGGGCAATCGGACCATCGGGTCACGTATTCGGCTGGCATCGAAGTCGCATCTCCCGTCGTGCCCGGGAAGCCGCTCGCGGCCCGGCGCCTGACGCGACTCCCACTTCCGCCAAGGAGGCTGTCACGATGAGAATGACGCGAAGCTGGCTGGCCGCGGCCCTGATCGCGGTGCTGGGAAGCGCCGCGACCGCGTGGGCCCAGACGCCGGCTCCGGCGCCGGAGGCGAAGAAGGAGGAGGAAAAGCCCAAGACGTTCTGGGAGGAGCACAAGCTCTTCGCCTACATCGAGAACAGCTTCACCGCCAACCTGAGCGGGTCCGGGCGCGGCGGGGTGAACGAGCTGCGAGTCTACGACAACCACGAAGGCTACACCTTCAACGCGGCGGAGTTCAGCATCAAGAAGGATCCCTCCGAGAGGTACCCGTTCGGCTACGGGCTCGTGGTCACCGCGGGGATCGACTCGCAGAAGAACCACTCGTTCGGCATCTTCAGGGACGAGAACGACGCGTTCGCGTTCCGGAACACCGAGAAGTTCGACCTGCTCGAGGCCTACGTCTCGGGCCTGGTCCCGCTGGGGAGCGGGCTCACCCTGAAGGCGGGGAAGTGGGTGACCCTGCTGGGCTACGAGGTCATCGAGTCCCCCAACAACCTCAACTTCTCGCGCGGCTACCTGTTCGGCCTCGCGATCCCGCTCACCCACACCGGGGGGCTCGCGTCCTACACGTTCACCGACTGGTTCAACATGACCGCGGGGGTCGTGCTCGGCTGGGACGACTCGAAGAACGTCAACGACTCGCTCAGCTACACCGGGCAGTTCGCCTTCACGCCCCTCAAGGACCTCACCGCGAACCTCAACTGGATCGTGGGGCCCGAGCAGATCGACCCCCGCCGCATCGACGACAACGTCGCGCGGGACTCCCGGAACTACGTGAACAGCCACATGCGGTACGTGCTCGACTTCGTCTTCGCCTACACCGGCTTCAAGAACCTGACCCTCGCGCTCAACGTCGACTACGGTCGCGAGCAGAGCGAGCCGTTCATCCGGAGTCTGGGGACCCGCCAGAACACCGACGCCACCTGGTGGGGCTGGGCGGGCTACGTGGCCTACGACTGGACCGAGAGCCTGCGGACCGCGGTGCGCCAGGAGTTCTTCCGGGACGCGGCGGGAGCCCGCACCGGCTCCGGGGTCGGGACGGATCTCTGGTCCACGACCGCGACGATCCAGTACAAGATCTGGAAGGGGCTGGTGGGCCGGCTCGAGTACCGCCACGACCAGTCCGACGAGAACGTGTACCGCGTCCGCTACTCCCGGCCGGACATCACCTCGCAGGGGCTGCTCGCGCGCGGCAAGAGCATGGACACCATCTCGGTCAGCCTCTACTACTCGTTCTTCTAGCCGTCGGACCCGGCCGTGGTTGCTCAGGCGAGAGGCGACTTGATCGCTGCCTGAGCAGCCGCCGGCGGGGCGTGTCCGGCAACCCCTCGGTTTCCCTCGCGACCTCCGTGGCATCCCGCTTGCTATCTCTTCTCCGCATGAAACCACACTGGCGAGTGCTCATCATCGACGATCACGCTCCGTCACGGGCCGCGGTGGCCGAAGCGGTCACGGCTCAGGGCGGGCAAGTGGTAGGCAACGGGAGCCGGGCCGAGGACGTGCTGCGGCTCGTGGACAAGCACCGGCCGGACGTGACGGTGCTCGCGGTCGGCCTTCCGGACGGCGACGGGGTCCAGGCGGCGCGCGAGGTCATGACGGTGTCGCCCTGTCCGGTGGTCCTGGTGACCAGCCACACCGATGCCCCGGTGGTCGCGCGGGCGGTGGACGCGGGGGTGCTCGGCTTCCTCGCGAAGCCGGTCCGGGCCGAGGAGCTCGGACCCACCCTGGACGTGGCGGTGCACCGCTTCCGCGAGATCGAGGCGATGCGGAAGGAGAACGAGCTGCTCAAGCGCAAGCTCGAGTCGCGCAAGCTGGTCGAGCGCGCGAAGGGCATCCTGATGACCCGGCTCGGGCTGAGCGAGCCGGAGGCGTTCCGGCGGATTCAGAAGACCGCCATGGACACCCGCAAGCCGATGGCCGAGGTGGCGCAGGCGCTGCTGCTCACCGAGGAAATGGGTCACGCCCGGGCGGCAAAGCTCTAGGGCTCCCTGCCGAAATCACGGGCACACCGACTGGACTGCCTACCGAGTAGGCAGTCCTTTTGGTTTACGGAGCCGGCGGTGACTCGTAACCAGCTGATAACCCGCAGCACCGGTCGGGGCACGCGGCTTGCTCAACGACCGGTCGGCGCACCGAGACAGCGGGGTCGGGGAGCACGCGCCGGGAGAGTCCTACTGACAGTGACCCAACGACGGGTCCGACCATTTCACCGATCGGAGCGAAAGGAGACCCGTATGACGGCAGTATCCCGGAGGGACTTTCTCAAGACCGCGGGCGCGCTGGGAGCCGGCGCGGCGGCGGGCATCGGCTTCCCGGCCGTGCTGCGAGCGCAGGGCGGGGGGACGGTCAAGGTCGGCGTGCTGCACTCGCTGTCGGGCACCATGGCCATCAGCGAGGTATCGCTCCGCGACGTCTGCATGATGGCGTTCGAGGAGATCAACGCCAAGGGCGGGGTCATGGGCAAGAAGATCGAGCCGGTGATCGTGGATCCCGCCTCGAACTGGGACCTGTTCGCGGAGAAGGCCAAGCAGCTCCTGCTCCAGGACAAGGTCGCGGTGACCTTCGGCTGCTGGACGTCGGTCAGCCGGAAGTCGGTGCTCCCCGTCTTCGAGAACAACAACGGCCTGCTCTTCTATCCGGTGCAGTACGAGGGCGAGGAGTGCTCCAAGAACGTCTTCTACACGGGCGCCACGCCGAACCAGCAGCTGATTCCCGCCGCGGAGTACCTGATGTCGAAGGAGGGCGGCGGCTACAAGAAGTTCTACCTGCTCGGCACCGACTACGTCTTCCCGCGGACCGCGAACAAGATCCTGCGCGCGTTCCTGCTCGCCAAGGGGATTCCCGCGGACTCGATCGCGGAGGAGTACACCCCGTTCAACCATCAGGACTACCAGACCATCGTCGGCAAGATCAAGCGCTTCTCCACCGGCGGCAGCTCGGCGGTGCTCTCCACCATCAACGGCGACTCGAACGTTCCCTTCTACAAGGAATTCGCCAACCAGGGCCTGCGCTCCGAGCAGTGCCCGATCATGGCGTTCAGCGTGGCGGAGGACGAGCTGCGCGGCATGGACACCTCCGCGCTGGTCGGCCACCTCGCGGCCTGGAACTACTACCAGTCCGTGGACACCCCGCAGAACAAGAAGTTCGTGTCCGCCTTCAAGGCGTACGCGAAGAAGGCCAACCTGCCCGGCGGCGACAAGCGCGTCACCGATGATCCGATGGAGGCGGCCTACTTCGGCGTCCACATCTGGAAGCAGGCGGCCGAGAAGGCCAAGTCGTTCGAGGTGGACGCGGTCCGGAAGGCGGTCTATGGCCAGGAGTTCCTCGCCCCGGGCGGCAAGATCAAGATGGACGAGGCGAACCAGCACACCTACAAGCCGGTGCTCATCGGCGAGATCCTCAAGGACGGCCAGTTCAAGGTCGTCTCCCGCTCCAAGGGCCTGGTGAAGGCCGACCCGTGGAGCCAGTACACGAGCCCCGACAAGGGCTGCGACTGGATCAAGCACCAGGGTACGTACCAGAAGAAGGCGTAAGCCACGCTCGTGTGGAGATCGCTCCTCCTCGCGCTCGCGCTGCTGCCGGGGCTCGCCGCCCCGGCAGTGGCGCAGAGCGCGGGGTCTTCCCCCGCCGGTCCTCCCGAGGCCATCGCCAAGCACCTGACGGACGTCGCCTCGGCCGACTCGGCGGTGCAGGAAGGCGCCGCGGTCGCGCTGGGCAAGACGGGCGATGGCAAGATCTTGCCGCTGCTGGAGGCCCTGCGGGAGGGCAGCGTCTACGTGCGCTCTCTCCCCGGCGGCAAGAAGGAAACCGTCATCGTCGGCGACAAGGTCAACGAGGGCGACAAGACCCTCGTCCCCCTCTTCACCGCCTACGGGCGCGAGCCGCTCGCCGGCCCCGACGGCAAGCCGCTGCTGGCCGACCTGTCCACCCTCGGAGAGGTCTCGACCGGACGGAGCCTGCGCATCGCCATCCGCCCGCTGATCGACGCCTTCTCGGGCCAGAACGACCTCGTCAATCCGGATCCGGCCGCCCGCCGCGCCGCCGCCACCAAGATGGCCTATACCGGCGACGCGGCAACGCTCAAGCTGCTCGAGGACGCCCTGCCGAAGGAGACCGATCGCTGGGTGCGCTTCGCGCTGGAGGAGGGTGCGGCCCTGATCCGTCTCCGCCTCGGCGACCCGGCCGAGCGGGTGACCGCGGCCGAGGCCCTCGGGCGCCTGCGCAGCGCCAACGCGATGGAGCCACTCCACCAGATCGCGGGGGATCCGCAGGCCCCGCCCGCGCTCGCCGCCGCCGCCCAGGTGGCGGTGAAGCGCATCGAGCGCTGGGGGCTCTTCACCCAGGCGATCGAGATCGCGTTCCAGGGCCTCTCGCTCTCCTCGATCCTGCTCCTGATGGCCCTCGGGCTCGCCATCGTCTTCGGTCTCATGGGCGTGATCAACATGGCCCACGGCGAGCTGATGGCCCTCGGCGCGTACGCCACCTTCCTGATGCAGGGCTGGTTCGCGGCATACTTTCCCGCGAGCTTCGACTATTACTTCCTGGTCGCGCTGCCGTTCTCGTTCTTCGTCTCGGCCACCGCGGGCTTCCTGCTGGAGCGGGGGGTGATCCGGTTCCTCTACGGACGGCCGCTCGAGACCCTGCTGCTGACCTGGGGCGTGAGCCTGATGATCCAGCAGGGCCTCCGGCTCTGGTTCGGCGCCGCCAACGTGGACGTGACCTCGCCCCGCTGGCTGTCGGGCGGGTTCCCGGTCATGATCGGGGTCCAGCTCCCGTACAACCGTCTCTTCATCATCGGCCTGGCCACGGTCAGCGTGGGGGCGATGTACCTGCTGCTGTTCCGCACCGACTGGGGCCTGCGCATCCGCGCGGTCACCCAGAACCGGGGCATGGCCGCCTGCCTGGGCGTCCGGGCGCGCTGGGTGGATGCGGGCACCTTCGCGCTCGGCGCGGGGCTGGCCGGGCTGGCGGGCTGCGCGATCACCCAGATCGGCAACGTGGGCCCGGAGCTCGGCCAGAACTACATCGTGGACTCGTTCATGGTGGTAGTGACGGGCGGAGTCGGGAAGCTGGCCGGGAGCATCCTCGCCGCCATCGGCATCGGCGGGCTCAACAAGATCATCGAACCGGGAATGGGCGCGGTGTTCGGGAAGGTGCTGATCCTGGTGCTCGTGATCCTGTTCATCCAGCGGCGCCCGTCGGGGCTCTTCGCGACCAAGGGGCGCTATGCGGAATCTTGAGCGCTGGGGCCTCCTCGCGGGCGCGATCGCGGTGGTGGTGGTGCTGCCCGCGCTCAACGCGCTGCCGCCGGGGTCGCCGCTGCGCGTCTCCGACTTCACCCTTAACCTTTTCGGCAAGTTCCTGGCCTACGCGATCCTCGCGCTCGGCATCGACCTGATCTGGGGCTATACCGGCGTGCTCTCGCTCGGGCACGGGGTCTTCTTCGGCCTCGGAGCCTACGCGATGGGCATGCACCTGATGCTCGAGATCGGCACCCGGAGCGTGTACGGCAACGTGCTCCCGGACTTCATGGTCTGGAACCAGGTGACCGAGCTCCCGCTGTTCTGGAAGCCGTTCTACAGCGCCCCGTTCACCCTGGCGGCGGTGCTCGTGGTGCCGGCGCTCTTCGCCTACGTGTTCGGCTACCTGACGTTCCGCAGCCGCATCCGCGGGGTCTACTTCTCGATCATCACCCAGGCGCTCGCGCTGTCCATGTGGCTCCTGTTCAACCGGAACGCGATGAACCTGGGCGGCACCAACGGCCTGAGCGGCTTCAAGAGCGTCTTCGGCTTCACCCTCAACAGCGCGGCCACCCAGCGCGGGCTCTACATCGTCACCGCCCTGTGCCTCTGCGGCGCCTTCCTCCTGTGCCGCTGGATCACCCGGTCGCCCGCGGGCCGGGTGCTGATCGCGATCCGCGACAGCGAGAACCGCGTGCTCTTCTCCGGCTACTCGCCCGCCGCGTTCAAGGTCTTCGTGTTCGTGGTCTCCGCGGTGCTGGCCGGGGTGGCGGGCGCGCTCTACGTTCCCCAGGTCGGCATCATCACCCCGGCCAAGATCGGGGTGCTGCCGTCCATCGAGATGATCATCTGGGTGGCGGTGGGCGGGCGCGGCACGCTCCTGGGCCCGGTGGTGGGCGCGCTCGGGGTGAACTGGCTGCAGAGCCTGCTGACCACGCACTACCCCGACCTCTGGCTGCTGGTGCTGGGCGGCATGTTCGTGGCGGTGGTGCTGTTCTTCCCCGACGGGGCGGTGGGAACCGCCCAGAAGCTGATCATGCGGATGGGGCCGGGAGCCGGCGTCCGGCGGGCGGGGCGCCCCGCCGAGGAGCGCAGGCCGGAAGAGGCCAAGCCCCCAACCGAAGTCCCCCACATTCAACCGCGATAGCCCATGGCCTTCACCGCCGCGGCGCCCGAGGGCTCGATCATCTACCTGGAGAACGTCACCGTCGATTTCGACGGCTTCAAGGCGCTCCACGACCTGAACTTCTTCATGGACTACCACGAGCTGCGCGTGGTCATCGGGCCCAACGGGGCGGGGAAGACCACCCTGCTCGACGTGGTCTCCGGCAAGGTGCAGCCGGCCGCCGGGCGGGTCATCTTCGGCAAGCACACCGAGCTGATCGGGCTCCGCGAGAACGAGATCGCGAGCCTCGGCATCGGGCGCAAGTTCCAGACGCCGTCCATCTTCGCCAACCTGAGCGTGCGGGAGAACCTGGAGCTGTCCCTCGCGCGGCCGAGCAAGGGCGTGCTCGCCACCCTGCGCGCCCGCCTCGACGGCGACCAGCGCGGCCGCGTCGAGGAGACGCTCGAGACGATCGGGCTCGGGGGCCGCGGCGCGGAGCGGGCGGGCGGGCTCTCCCACGGCGAGAAGCAGTGGCTCGAGATCGGCATGGTCATCGTGCAGCAGGCGGCGCTCCTGCTGGTGGACGAGCCGGTGGCCGGGATGACCGACGAGGAGACCGCGCGGACCGCGGAGCTGCTGCTCGCCATCGCCCGGGATCGCGCGGTGCTCGTGATCGAGCACGACATGGAGTTCGTCCGCAGCCTGGCCCGGAAGGTCACCGTGCTCCACGAGGGCAGCGTGCTCTGCGAGGGCTCGGTGGACCAGGTGCAGCAGGACGAGCGGGTGCGCGAGGTGTATCTCGGCCGGAGTGGCTCGAAGGCGGCGGCCCATGCTTGAGGTGCGCGGCCTCAGCGCGTTCTACGGGGAGAGCCAGGTGCTCTGGGACGTCTCCCTGGACGTGCCGGCGGGCAGCGTGGTGTGCCTCATGGGGCGCAACGGGGTGGGCAAGACTACGCTGCTCAAGTCCATCATGGGGCTCCTGCCCGCGCGCTCGGGACGGGTCGCCTTCGACGGGTCGGATCTCGGCGGCCGCCGGCCGGAGGAGCGGGCCTCGTGCGGGATCGGGTACGTGCCGCAGGGCCGGGAGATCTTCCCGAACCTCACGGTGCAGGAGAACCTGAGGATGGGCATGCTCGGCCGCGGCCGGTCCAGGGGCAACGGCCACGGCGACGCGCTCGAGCACGTCTTCGAGCTCTTTCCGAAGCTCAAGGTGCTGCTCGCCCGCAAGGGCGGCGTGCTCTCGGGCGGCGAGCAGCAGCAGCTCGCGATCGCGCGCGTGCTCCTGGCGCGCCCGAAGCTCCTCTTGATGGACGAGCCCACCGAGGGCATCCAGCCCTCCGTCATCGATCAGATCGAGGAAGCCATCGAGCGGATCAAGGCCCAGGGCATCTCGGTGCTGCTGGTCGAGCAGTACCTCGAGTTCGCCTGGCGGCTGGCGTCCGCCTACGCGATCATGCGCAAGGGCACGATCGTCTCCCGGGGCGCGACCAAGGATCTCCGTGAGGATATGGTCAGGCAGCACCTGACGGTTTAAACTCCCCCAATGCACTTGACCCCCCGCGAGCAAGACAAGCTGCTGATCTTCACCGCCTCGGAGCTGGCCCGCCGCCGCCGGGCCCGCGGGCTCAAGCTGAACTACCCCGAGGCGCTCGCCCTGATCACCGCCGAGGTGCTCGAAGGCATCCGCGACGGCCGCTCCGTCTCCGACCTCATGGCCTTCGGCATCACGATCCTGAGCCGCGACGACGTGATGGACGGCGTGCCGGAGATGCTGGAAGAGGTGCAGGTCGAGGGCACGTTCCCCGACGGGACGAAGCTGGTGACGATTCACCACCCGATCCGGTGAGAGGGCCCATGATCCCCGGCGAGTATCTGCTTGGCGAGGGTGACATCGAGGCGAACGTGGGGCGGCGGACCGTGCAGATCACGGTGGCGAACACGGCGGATCGGCCGATCCAGGTGGGGTCGCACTTTCACTTCTTCGAGGCGAACCGCGGGCTGCGCTTCGAGCGCGAGAAAGCCTTCGGGATGCGCCTCAACGTGCCGGCCGGGACCGCGGTGCGCTTCGAGCCCGGGGACGAGAAGATGGTGATCCTGGTGGAGCTGGCGGGCGCGCGCGAGGTCTACGGCCTCAACGCGCTCACCGACGGAGCCGCGGGGGCGTCAGGCCGGGCCGCGAGCGTGAAGCGCGCGCAGGCGGGCGGCTTTCTCGAGGGCCGCTCGTGAGCCTGCGCCTGCCGCGGCGGCAGTACGCCGATCTCTACGGCCCCACCGTCGGCGACCGGGTGCGCCTGGCGGACACGGACCTCCTGATCGAGGTCGAGCGCGACTTCACCGCGTACGGCGACGAGGTGAAGTTCGGCGGCGGCAAGGTGATCCGGGACGGGATGGGCCAGTCGGCGCGCGCCACCGCGGCGGACGGCGTGCTGGACCTCGTGATCACGAATGCCCTGATCCTCGATCACTGGGGCATCGTGAAGGCCGACATCGGGATCCGGGCCGGGCGCATCGTGGCCATCGGCAAGGCGGGCAACCCCGACATCATGGCCGGGGTGACCGCGGGCATGGTGATCGGCGCCTCCACCGAGGTGATCGCGGGCGAGGGACGGATCGTCACCGCGGGCGGCATCGACAGCCACATCCACTTCATCTGCCCGCAGCTCGTGGACGAAGCGCTCTCCGCCGGCCTCACCACCCTGATCGGCGGCGGCACCGGGCCCGCCACCGGCACCGCGGCCACCACCTGCGCGCCGGGGGCCTGGAACATTCACCGGATGCTGGAGGCGGCGGAGGCGTTCCCGATCAACCTGGGTTTCCTCGCGAAGGGCAATGCCTCGCGGTCCGAGCCCCTGCGTGAGCAGGTCGAGGCGGGCGCGATCGGTCTCAAGCTGCACGAGGACTGGGGCACCACCCCCGCGGCCATCGACGCGGCGCTCTCGGTGGCCGAGGAGATGGACGTCCAGGTCGCGATCCACACCGACACGCTCAACGAGGCGGGCTTCGTGGAGGATTCGATCCGCGCCTTCAAGGGGCGGACGATCCACACCTATCACACGGAAGGGGCGGGCGGCGGCCACGCTCCCGACATCATCCGCGTGGTCGGCGAGGCCAACTGCCTGCCGTCCTCGACGAACCCGACGATGCCGTTCACGGTGAACACCATGGACGAGCATCTCGACATGCTCATGGTCTGCCACCACCTCAACGCGAAGATCCCGGAGGATCTGGCCTTCGCGGAGTCGCGCATCCGGGCCGAGACGATCGCGGCCGAGGACGTGCTGCACGACCTGGGCGCGATCAGCATGCTGTCCTCCGACTCGCAGGCGATGGGGCGCATCGCGGAGGTCATCTCCCGGACCTGGCAGACCGCCCACAAGATGAAGGGCCAGCGGGGCACGCTGCCCGGGGACGGGCGCCACGACAACACCCGCGCCAAGCGCTACGTGGCCAAGTACACGATCAACCCGGCGATCGCCCACGGCATCGCGCACGAGGTGGGCTCGATCGAGGCGGGCAAGCTCGCCGACCTGGTGATCTGGAAGCCCGCGTTCTTCGGGGTCAAGCCGGAGCTGGTGCTCAAGGGCGGCCTGATCGCGGTAGCGGCCATGGGCGATCCCAACGCGTCCATCCCCACGCCGCAGCCGGTCCGGTACCGGCCGATGTTCGCGGCGTACGGCGCCGCGGTGTCGTCCACCTCGCTGACCTTCCTCTCCCGGGCGGCCGCCGAGGACGGCGTGGCCGCGCGGCTGGGCCTCCGGAAGCGCACCGCGACCGTGCGCGGCTGCCGCGGCCTCACCAAGGCGGCGATGGTGAACAACAGCTACCTCCCGCGCATGGAGGTGGACGCCGAGACCTATGAGGTGCGGGCCGACGGCCAGGTGCTCACGTGCGAGCCCGCGCGCGTGCTGCCGATGGCGCAGCGCTACTTCCTCTTCTAGCGCGATGCGGGTGATCACCGAGGCGCCCGGGCCGGTGGACGCGGCGGCCCTGGCGGGCAAGACGCGGGACACGCTCCGCCTCACGTGGGAGGAGCGGCGCTGGACGCGCAAGCGCGCGGTGACCACCGCCGGCCGCGAGATCGCCCTGGCGCTGCCCACCGGCACGGTGCTGGAGCCCGGCGACGTGCTCGCGGTGGAGGAGGGCTGGTACCTGGCGGTGGAAGCCCGGCCGGAGCCGGTGCTGGTCCTCTTCCCCGAGAGCTACGAGGCGGCGGTGCGCATCGCCTTCGACGTGGGCAACCGGCACTTCTCCCTGGGCGCGGAGGGCGACACGCTGCTGGTGCCCGACGACACCGCGATGGAGGATCTCGTGCGGCGGCTCGGCGTCCGGTGGGAGCGGCGCGAGATGGTCTACTCCGCATTGCACGGGGGAGGCGATGACTGATCCCCGCCTGGTCTCGCTGCTCCATTTCGCGGACAGCGCCTTCCCCACCGGCGGCTACGCTCACTCCTTCGGGCTCGAGCACTACTGCCAGGCCGGGATCGTGCGGGATCGGGACGGGCTCGAGCGCTTCCTGCTGGCGCAGCTCGAGGGCGCGGCGGGCCCGTGCGACGCCACCGCCGCCGCGGGGGCGCTGCGGGCGCTCGGGCGCGGGGACCTCGAGGCCTGCCGGCGTCTGGACGACGCGCTCGAGGCGATGAAGGTCGTCCGGGAGTTCCGCGAGGGCAGCCGGCAGATGGGCCGGCAGACCCTGCGCGTGGCCGCGACGCTCATCGCGGAGCCGCGCCTGGCCGCCTACCTCGGCGAGGTCAACACGCAGCGCGCGCCCGGTCACCATGCGGTGGCCTTCGGCATGGTCGCGGGCGCGCTCGGCTGGGAGGCGGAGGCCGCGGTCATCGCATTCCTCTACTCGACGACCGCGCTGCTGGTGGGCGCCGCGCTCCGCCTCTTGCCGATGGGCCAGCTCGAGGGGCAGGCGGTCCTGTGGAGCCTGCACCCGGTGATCGAGCGCGTGGCGCGCGAGGCGGCCGAGCGGTCGCCCGCCGACCTCTGGAGCTTCACCCCCGGGCTGGACATCCAGGGCATGCTCCACGAGCGCCTCGACGCGCGCCTGTTCCGCTCGTGACCACGCTGCCCCGGCCGCTCAAGATCGGCGTCGGCGGGCCGGTGGGCTCCGGCAAGACCGCGCTGGTCGAGACCCTGTCGCTCCGGTTGCGGGATCACTTCGACATGGCGGTGATCACCAACGACATCTACACGCAGGAGGACGCGCAGTTCCTCATCCGCCGCGGCGCCTTGCCGGCCGAGCGCGTGGTCGGCGTGGAGACGGGCGGGTGCCCGCACACCGCGATCCGCGAGGATGCCTCGGTGAACCTGGAGGCGGTCCACGCGTTGATGGCGCGCTTCCCCGGCCTCGAGCTGCTCTTCGTCGAGAGCGGAGGCGACAATCTCGCCGCGACCTTCAGCCCGGAGCTGGTGGACGCCACCATCTACGTCATCGACGTGGCCCAGGGGGAGAAGATTCCTCGCAAGGGAGGGCCGGGCATCATGCGCTCCGACCTCCTGGTGATCAACAAGATCGACCTCGCGCCGCACGTGGGCGCCGATCTCGGGGTGATGGAGCGAGACGCCAAGCGCATGCGAGGAGAACGCCCGTTTGTCTTCACCAATCTCCGGGAGGGCACCGGCATCGACGCCGTGGTCTCCTGGATCCGCCGCGACCTCCTCTTCGAGCCCTGAGCCCGCCGGCGCGGCCGGTCGCACCGGCCGGGACGGGCGCCTCCACCTGGCCTTCGCGGCGCGGGGCGGACGGACCGTGCTCACCGCGCGGCGCTTCACCCTGCCGCTGCAGGCGCTCGAGCCGATGGACCTCGACGGCGACGGCGTCGCCACGCTGCTGCTGCTGAACCCGACGGGCGGCCTGCTGGCGGGCGACCGCCTCGAGACCGACATCGCGCTGGGGCCCGGGAGCCGCGTCTGCCTGTCCACTCCCTCCGCCACACGGGTCTACCGGAGCCCGGGGCCGGTCGCCGTGCAGCGGCTCACCATCGACGTGGGGGCCGGGGCCGCGCTCGAGTGGCTGCCCGATCACCTGATCCCGTCCCCGGGCGCTCGGCTCCGTCAGGCCACCGACATCCGGCTGGCCGCGGATGCCACGCTGCTCTACCTGGACGCCTGGGCGACCGGACGGGCGGCGCGCGGGGAAGCGTGGGGCTTCGACCTGCTGGATAGCAGCCTGCTCGTCCGCGACGATGCCGGGCTCCTGTTGCGTGAGCGCGCCATCCTGGACGGCCGCCCGCCGCGAGACGGCCTCGGCGCCACCGAAGGCTTCGCCTACGCGGCGACGTTTCTCGCCCTGCACCCGAACGGCAAGGGGTGGGAGGATCTCACGCGGGCGCTCCAGGTGGATGTCGACGCGGTCGGGAATGCCGGACGGGTCGGCGTGACCACCCTCGGGCGCGGCGGCGTTCTGGCCCGGCTGCTCTGCCCGTCGGCGCCCGCGCTCCATGGCGCGGTCCGGGCGCTGTGGGCCACGGCCCGGCGATGGCTTCTTGGACTCCCGCCCGCCCGTCTGCGAAAGCTCTAGGACGCTGTCGAGGAGAGGCGTGATGCCCGAGAGTGCGACTCCGGAGGAGCTGGGCGCGTACGTTGATGAGACCGCGAAGCGGGTCGGCCTGCCGATCGCGCCGGAGCACCGGCCGGGGGTGATCCAGTTCACCGCCGGCCTGCTCGCGATGGCGGCGCTGGTGATGGAGTTCCCGTTGCCGGACGACGTCGAGGCCGGGCCGGTGTTCCGCCCGTGAGCGCCGAGATGTCCCGGGCCGAGTACGTGGGGTCCGACGGGCTGGGGCTCGCGGGCGCCGTCCGCGCCGGCCGGGTGAGCGCGCGGCAGGTCACGGAGACCGCGCTGGCCCAGGTCGCGGCGCGCGGTGCCGCGCTCAACGCGTTCAGCACGGTGCTGGCCGAGCAGGCGCGGGCCGACGCGGCCAGGGTGGACGCGGCGGTCGCGGCGGGCCGCGATCCGG
>DATFGS010000387.1:0-16404 GCA_035249225.1 Candidatus Methylomirabilota bacterium
CGCGAAGGCGTCGCCCTCTGCCGCAGCCTGCGGCAGAGGCACGCCAGCTTCAAGAACTGTTCTCCCTTCATCAAGGAGCAGCTCGATGGATGAGCAGGAAGCGGCCCTGATCGCCCGGCTCCGTGCCCGGGACGCGGGAGCGCTCGAGATATTGATGGAGCGGCACGCCGCCCGCGTGTTCCGGGTGGCCTTCGGCATCACGCGCAACGAAGCGGACGCCGAGGAGGTGGTGCAGGACGTGTTCCTCTCCCTCTTCGAGAAGATCGGGGCCTTCGAGGAGCGCGCCGCGCTCGGCACCTGGCTCTACCGGGTGACCACCAACGCGGCCCTGCTCCGGCGGAGGGGCAAGCGCCTCGAGCTGGAGGTGAGCCTGGAGGACCAGCTTCCGACCTTCCGGGACGATGGCCACCGCGCCGGGGAGCGCTCCTTCCTGCTCGCGGACTGGTCGGCCAGCGCGGAGGAGGAGATGCTGGCCGGGGAGCTCGAGACTCACGTCCGGCGGGCCATCGACCTGCTCCCGCCCCACTATCGAGCGGTGGTGCTCCTGCGAGACATCGAGGAGCTGTCCAACGAGGAGGCCGCGGAGATTCTGGGTGAGCCGGTGTCCTCGGTGAAGTCGCGGCTGCACCGCGCCCGGATGGCGCTGCGCGAGCAGCTCACACGGGTCCTGCCCGTCGGACCCGGGCGGCCGGGCCGCTGAGGGGTTCCCATCGTCGCCATGTCGCTCAAGCGCGAGCTGAGTGCCCTGCGAGCCCGCCTCGAGGCGGGCCGGCCTCCCGAGGTGGTGGCCGCCATGCATCGAGGCATCGACGAGCTGCGGGCGTCGGGTGCCCCCTCGCACGTACTCAAGACGGGCGCTGCCGCCCCAGGTTTCGCGCTGCCCGAGGCGTACGGCGACACGGTGGACTCACGGCGGCTGCTGGCGGCGGGTCCCCTCGTCGTCACATTCTATCGTGGCCGGTGGTGACCCTACTGCAACGTGGAGCTGGTAGCTCTACAGGGGATCCTGGAGGAGGTGAAGGGGCTGGGCGCGTCCCTGGTCGCCATCTCGCCCCAGCTCGCCGAGCACAGCCGCGAGCTGATCGAGCGCCGCCATCTGACCTTTCCGATCCTCCGGGACGCCGGAAACGAGGTCGCGGCGGCGTTCGGGCTCCGGTTCGCCCTGCCCGAGTACCTGCGGACGATCTACCGCGCCTTCCCGCTCGATCTCGCCCAGGTCAACGGGGAGGAATCCTGGACCCTGCCGATGCCGGGCCGCTTCGTCATCGATCGAGAGGGGATCGTCCGGGCCGCGGAAAGCGATCCCGACTACACCACCCGGCCCGAGCCAGCCACCACCGTCGACGTGCTCCGCGCGCTCGCGCGGTAGACGGCGACTGGCTCTCATGCGATTCGGCTTCATCCCGGCGCGGACCGCGCAGGAGCAGGGAGACGAGCGAGCCCTCGAGCAGCAGATTGAGCAGGAAGCCGATCGACCCCAGGGTCAGGATGGGAAGGATATCGTCCATATGTCGGCCGCCTCTCAATGGCGCGCGGTGGCGGCCTCGAAGTAGTCGGTCAGGCGCTGCCGCACGCTCATCCGGACCTGATGAAGCCGGCGTCGCACCGTGGTGGGGGTGTCTCCCACCGCGTCCGCGACGTCCGCCACGGCTACCCCCTCGGCGTCGACGAGCGCGGCCGCCCGGTGGCGGGGAGGTAGCACGTCGAGCGCCCCCTGAAGGGCCTCCACCGCGCCCGGCGACCGCAGGTATTTCTCGGGCAGGGCGGACCAGTCGAAGTTGAGCGCCCAGGGATCGGCGGCCCGGCCCCCGTCGGATGTGAACGTCGGAAGCGATCGTTCGAGCCGCGCCGCGCCGGTGCCGTCGTCTCGGCAGCGGGCTAGGGCCTGCGCGATGGTGAGTCGATCGATCACACGCTGGAGCACGTGGAGCCTCCCTGGTCCCGCGTGATCGTGGCGAGAGACTCCCGCAACGACCACGCGGCGATCCCCAGCAACAGGACATCCTTCAGCAGGAACACGGCGACCGGGCCGGGGAGCACGTAGCCTTCCGCGGTCCGCCGCCAGATTCCCGGAGTGGTGAAGAGAAAGCTGAGCGTCGTGAGGAAGAGCCCGACCGCGAGCGCGCTGCCGGCCGCGCAGAAACGGGCGCTGAAGGGACGGAGTGCCATGAGGGTGGCGATGGCCAGCTCGACGACGCCGATCAGCGCGGAGAAGGCGCGGGACTCCAGCCGACGGGCAGCCCAGCCGATCAGGGGGCTCGGCTCCACCAGCGGGCGGATCGCTTCCGCCTCGTGGGCGGTGAACTTGAGCCCGGCGAACCCGAGGATGATCAACACGAGGCCGTAGCGGACGACGGTGCCGATCATGGCCTCAACCCGGGGATGCCGAGCCGTACCCGGTACAGCGACGTGCGCGCGGTCAGGTAGAGCGTGCGGCCGTCCGCGTCGCCCCAGGCGAAATTGGCGGGCAGCTCCGGCATCCGGATGGTACCGAGATGCCGGGCCTCGGGCGAGATGATCCAGAGTCCGCCGGGGCCCGACACGTAGAGGTTGCCGCGCTGGTCCACCTTCAGGCCGTCGAGGGCTTCATCGCCCGGGGCGTCCGTCATGTCGAAGAAGACGCGGCCGGCCGTGAGGCCCCCGTCCGCGGTCACCTGGTAGCGCATGACGACCTTCTTCTCGACGTCCCAGTTGGTCACGTACAGATAGCGCTCGTCGGGGGAGAAGGCGATGCCGTTGGGCCCGGCCAGGTCCGTGGTGAGCAGGCGCAGCCGGCCGTCCGCGTAGCGGAACACCCCGGAATAAGGCAGCTCCTTGCGGGGGTCCTCGTGGAAGCGCGGCAGTCCGAAAGGCGGGTCCGTGAAGTAGACCGCGCCGTCCGACTTGTATACCAGATCGTTGGGGCTGTTGAGCCGCTTGCCCTCGTGCCGATCGGCGAGCACGGTGAGCACCCCGTTCTTCTCGAGGCGCGTGACGCGACGGTTGCCGTGCTCGTTGATGGTGAGGCGGCCCTCGCGGTCGAGGGCGAGGCCGTTGGAGCCTGGCTGGCCGTACTCGGCGATGTCCACGCCCCGGCAGCCGCTCTTGGCGCGGAATACGGAGAGGCGGCCCTCCGGGGCGAAGGCATAGATGGTGTTGGTGTTGGGGTCGCTGAAGAGCAGGTGCTCGCCATCCCGCACCCAGACCGGCCCTTCGAGGAACTGAAAGCCGTCCGCGACCTTTTCGACGGCCAGGTCCGGAGGTACGATCGCGTCGAATGCCGGATCGAGTCGGGTCACCTGGACACCAGGCACGCCCACCGGCGGCACGGATTTGTGGAAATCGAGCGTGGCCGAGCGCACCCAGATGAAGTTGGCGGGTGGATCGGAGAGCGGCCCATTGGCCCCGAACACCGCGAGCTGGATCTGCTGCCCGGGACGGGCGTCGCGGGTGAGCACGACCCGGTTCGGCGCGTTGAAACCGGCGATGAGCGAACCTCCAGTCTGGCCGAGCCTCCGTTCCAGGTGCCCGTCGACCCAGACCTCCGCGTAGTCGTCCACCACGACCTCGAGCACCACCGTGCTGCCGGTGGGATCGAGCCCGCCGACCCGGGACGGGATGGTCACGCGCAGGCGGTACCAGTTGAACGAGAGACGGCCGGTGCCCCGACGGGCCTCGAGCGTCTCGGGCGCGATGGCCTCCCATGCCGAGTCGTCGAAGTCGGCGGCGCCCGCGTGGGGCGTGTAGTCGTGGGTCTTGATCGGCACGCCCGAAGGGCGGAGATCGGGACCCGGCGACCGGAAGTCGGTCTCGTCGATGCGGGTGTCGGCGTAGCGCCACTGCCCCTGGACGAGGGCGACGCCCTCGCGCGTGGAGAGGTCGATCACCGCGTCGGGCCGCTCGCTGATACCGCCGAGCACACGGGGGCCGGCCGCCGCGCCGGTCCCCGTGCCGAGAAGTGCCAGGACGAGGAGCGCCAGGATTCGCGGCCGGATGATCATGGCGGCGTCAGTTCCGGGCGACCGGCTTGACCACGAAGTAGGTCATCGGCCCCTCGACGTCCTTGAACCAGTGGGGGGTGCCCGCAGGGATGATCACGACATCGCCCTTCGCGACGGTGCGGCTCTCGCCGCCGTGGATCATCGAGCCCCGGATCTGGCCGGGCTCGACCACCTTCGGCTCCACCACGGTGCCGCCGGTGACGATGATGGCGGAGCCTTCCAGGACGTACATCACGTCGGTCTCCCAGTCGTGCACCTCGGCCATGCCGGGCGCTTCGCGCCGGCTCGCGTGGATCTTGTAGCCGGGCACCTCGAGCAGCGGCACGCCCCTGGCGAAGGCGGCCGCGACCTTCCCGGCCTCGAACTGGGTGACCGGCGCGGCGGCCGCACGGGGGCCGAAGCCGCGGGCGGCGGCGGCGCCCACCAGGGCGATCTCCTCGTCCTGCTGGGCGCTCGTGGCGCCGCTGACCCCGACCGCCCCGACGACCTCGCCGTCCAGCATGATCGGGACACCGCCCTGCAGCGGGGTGAAGTCGTTGAGCGCCACCATCGCGGTGCGGCCGCTCTTGATGATCTCCTCGAAGGCCCTGGTCGGCCGCTTGAAGATCGCGGCGGTGCGCGCCTTGCCGATGGAGATGTTGGCGCCCGCCACGAAGGTGCCGTCCAGCCGCTCGAGCGCCATGAGATTGCCGCCGTCGTCCACCACCGCGATGACGCCGCCCGTGCCGTGCTTGCCGGCCTCCGCCGCCGCCGCCGCGATGATCTGCCGCGCCCCCTCGATCGTGAGCTGCTTCTTCGTCGCCACCTGGGCGTGGGTCACCCCCGCCGTCCCCGCGACCAGGAGCGCCACCATCACCGTCTTGAGCCACATCATCGCCGTCTCCTTCGCCCGGGGTCAGGTCTTACATTCACACATTGCCGGAATGTAAGAGCTGACCCCGCGGGCTTGGTTACTTGTTGTTGGCCACGATGGGCTGGTTGAAGGGCGCCTCGCCGAGCACGACTTCCGCCCAGGCGCAGTACATCTGGACCTTGACGATGTCCGGGACGAAGCCGGGAACGATGATGCGGGTATTGATCTTGTCGTCCTTGAGCTTCAGCCGGTCCAGCAGGTAGACCGTGCCCTTGGAGTCCACGAGCTGCCAGTGCGGATCGGGCGAGCCGGGCACCTGGAAGTCGCCGGAGAGACTCAGCATCGTCTTGTCGCCCTGCTTGGAGAGCGTCACCGTACCGCCGTTGACCGCCTTGCCGGTGAACGGCTTCGTCATCTCATCGGCGGCGGCGATGGAACCGTGGCCGAGGACGGCCACCGCGAGGGCGGCCACGACGGCCATCTGGAACGTCCGAGTTGCCCGAACACGCTGCATCATGAGGACCTCCTTGAGGTTCGAGTTGTGCACCGTTGTGGCGCCGGGTGTTGGACACGAGCGATACCCTTGGCGATTCGCGCGGCGGGGTCGAACCCGAGGCGGGGTCGCGCACGCGCTGATCGAGTACGAGATCGGCGCGACGGAGGCGGTGACCTTCCGGGTGCGGGCGCTCGACGTGGAGCAGGCCGGACCGGTGTGGCTGGGCGCGCCTCGTGGGGCGCCGAGTGGGGGCCGCCATCGAGCGGAACCTCGCGCTGTACGACAACGCCCTGCGGGCGCGACCGCTGGAGCGCATCACGGAGGTCAGCCGCGCGATCGTCGCCACGGCCGGCGGGACGTCGACGAGGACGCCTTGCCGGTGGGCGTTCACATCATGTCTCTCGCTGCGCTCGACCTCCTGCGATGAGCTGGCGCCCGGCAGTCGCCGCGACGCCGGGTCGGCCGCACCGGGCGACCTCCTGCAGCAGAAGCAAGACCGCCGCGGTGACGACCAGGCAAGGGCCGATCACCCCGAGCCCGGCGTGCGTCGCCAGCAGTCCCGTCAGGCCCGGGATCGCCGCGGTGCCGAGATAGGCGCCGGCCACCTGGAAGCCGATGGCAGAGGTGGCGTGCGACGGGCCGAGGCGAGCCGGCGTCTCCGCGATGAGCGTGGGATAGATCGGGGCCAGCGCGAAGCCGAGCGCGGCCAGCCCCAGCTGCCCGGCCCCCATTCCGGGATCCAACCAGATCAGCAGCGTGCCGGCCAGGGCTCCGAGCGTACTGATCCGGAGCAGGGTATCGGCGGCGATCCGGCTCGCGACGACGCCGGAGACAACTCGGCCGGCGGTGAGGCTCGCCCAGTACATCGTGACCCAGACGCCCGCCGCGCCCAGGGCGAGCCCGCGAGCTTCGGTGAAGAGGCTGTAGGTCCACTGGCCCGCCGAGACCTCGAGGCCAGTGTAGACGAAGAAGAGCGCCACGTTCAGCCAAACGCGCGGCCGGCGCAGCGTGTCGGCGAGGCCCCGCGCGGGCGCCGGTGTTGCGGCGGGCGAGCTCACCTCCGGGCACGCCATCGTCCAGAGGCGGATCGTGACGAAGAAGCTCACCGCCATCGCGGCCAGGACGAAGCCGATGATCGCGTAGCCCCAGCGCCACCCCAGTTCTGAGGTCACGACCACGGTCATGAGGATCGGGCCGAGCATGGCGCCGACGCCGTAGGAGGCGTGGAGCCAGCTCACCAGCCGCGGCGAGAAGCGTGCCGCCGCGAAGGCGTTGATCCCGGCATCGATCGCCCCGGCGCCGAGCCCGGCCAGCAGGCCGGCGCCGACCATGACCCACCAGGCGGGCGCCAGAGCATAGGCCAGGGAGTTCGCGACCATCAGGACGCTGCTCCAGAAGAGCACCCGGCCCACTCCCAGGCGGGCGACCAGGGCGCCGCTGCTGAAGCTCGAGAGGAGATAGCCCACCATGGCGCACGCCAGCAACGCGCCGAGCTGGCTCGGCGGCAGCCCGAAGCTGCGCCGGATGGACGGCCAGGCCACCCCGAGCACCCCGTCGGGCAGGCCCAGGCTCACGAATGCCACGAGGGCGAGGGGGAGCAGCATGTTAGGTTCAGACGCACCGGTGGAGCCGGCCGGTTCCCGACGGTGGCGAACCGCGGGCGAACCTCGGCGCGTCGAACGGAGGACTGCGATGAGATCTCCCTCGAGGTGGAGCGCGGCGCTCGGCTTGGTGCTGGGCTGCGTCGGATCATGCGCGGCGGCGGAAGGGGCGACGGAGGCGGAGCTGCAGTCGGCGGTCTTTCGCGCCAAGCCCGCGGTGGTGATGATCGCGGTGCAGGTGGGCGCGACGGCCACCGTGCACTGCGGGGCGGGCATGCCGGTCGAGGCGCGTCCCCGGCCGGCGGGATGGCTCGGCAGCGGGTCCATCATCCATTCCGACGGCTGGATCGTCACCAACGGGCACGTCGTACAGCCCTTCTACGAGATGGATGACGGGGCCCTGACGCGAGAGCTCGGTGAGAAGGCGGTCACGGAAGGCGTGCGCCGCCTCGCTCGACGGGCTGCCGGCTGATGCCCGGGCGCGCCAGGTCCAGGCGCTCGCCGCCGCGCCGATCAATCGCGCGGGCGTGAAGCTCGAGAAGGCGCTCTACGTCAGCCTCTCGAACGGGAAGACGTACCCGGCGGTGGTGAAGGCCTACAGCCCGCCCGCCTACGTCCGGGTCAGCGAGAAGGAGCACGGACGTGACGTGGCGGTCCTCAAGATCGAGGCCAAGGACCTCCCGGTGGCGCGCCTGGCCCGCCACAGCACGAACCTCAATCTCGGGCAGACCCTCTTCGTCATCGGGTTTCCCGGCGTGGTCGCCTCCCACGAGCTCCTGAGCCGGGCGAGTCGCTACGAGCCGTCGGTCACGGTGGGCCGCGTCTCCGGATTCAAGGAAGACGTGGGTGGACAGCGGGTCATCCAGACGGACGCGGCCATCATTCAGGGCAACAGCGGGGGCCCGGTCTTCGACGACCGCGGCGAGGTGGTGGGCGCGGCAACGTTCACGTCGACCCAGGGCGAGCAGGTGGTGCAGGGCTTCAACTTCTTGATCCCGGTGGAGACGATCCGCGAGGCGGCCGCGAAGGCGGGAATCGCGCCGGACGGCCGGAGCGAGTTCAGCCGGCTCTGGAACCACGGAGTCGATCTCTACCTGCGCGACCTTCACTACCGGGCCTTCCGCTCCATGTCGGCGGCCGCCGCCATCCACCCGGGCTTCCCCGACGTCGAGCGGGTGCGGGAGGACTGCCAGATCAAGCACAATGAGCAGGGCTATCTCCACCGCGAGGAAGTGCAGTGGGGGGTGCTCGGGGTGGGACTGACGGGCGGCACGGCGATACTCTGGTTCGGCGGGCGGTGGCCGGCGCGGGCGCGGCGCGACCGCCTCCGGCGCTTGATCCGCGACGAGCTCGAGCGGGCCGGACTGCTCGCTCGCTGAGCCGAGGGAACCCGCTGCCGCTCAGGCGCGCGGCGCCACCGAGTGGATCGGCACCGCCTGGCTCCGGGTCTTCAGCTGGGAGGGCCCGTGCGACTCGACCCCGAATCCTTCGGTGAGCCCGGCCCGCGTGTTCTCGTCGATGAGGATGGGCCGGCCGATGACCTTGGTATGCGCCTCCAGGTGCGCGGCGAGGTTCACCGCGTCGCCCACCGCGGTGTAGGTCATGCGCTGCCGGGTGCCGGTGAAGCCGGCCACGAGCGAGCCCGAGGCGATGCCGATCCCGATCCGGACCTCGACCGCGCCCCGGCGCGCCTGGTCGCGGTTGAAGGCCTCTATCATCTCGAGCATCTCGAGCGCCGCGCGCACCGCGCGGTCCCGGTGGTCGGCGAGGGGAAGGGGGGCGCCGAAGATGGCCATGAGACCGTCGCCCAGCATCTGGTTGACGATCCCGCCGTGGCCCGCGATCGCGTCGAAGGTGAGCGTGTAGTAGCTGTTCAGGAGCTCGATGGTCTCGGTGGGCGGCAGGGTCTCGGTGATGCTGGTATAGGAGCGGATGTCGGAGAACATCACGCTCGCCTCGATCTGCTTGTAGCGGCCGTCGAGCGATCCGCCGGTGTTCAGGACCTCGTCGGCCACCTCGGCGGTCGCGAACTTGCGGAACAGCTCGCGCTGGAGATCCCGGAGCCGCTTCTTCTCGAGGCTGGCCGCGACGCGCGCCTTGAGCAGCACGGGGTTCACCGGCTTGAAGAGGTAGTCCTCCGCGCCCATCTCGATGCACCGGGCGACGCTGTCCACCTCCTCCACCGAGGACATCATCACGACCGGGACGTCGCGCAGGCGCGGGTCGGCGGCCAGGGCGGCCAGCGTCTGATAGCCGTCCATCTCGGGCATCTCGATGTCGAGGAGGACCAGGTCCACGCTCCGCTGGCCGAGGGCCTCCAGGGCCTGGCGCCCGTTCTCGGCGAACGCCACCGTGTGGCCGAGCTGCTCGAGGGCGCGCCCGAGGAGCAGGCGGTTCACGCGATTGTCGTCGACCACCAGGAGGCTGCCGGTCTGAGCGCTAGGCGGTGAGGTCACGTCGGAGATCTCCCAGGACCCTGGTGACGAGCTCGTGCTGATCGACGACCTGGCGGAGCCGGTCATCGGCTCCATCCAGGCTGCCGGCGCGGGCGGAGGCTTCGAGGTCGCGGGCGAGAGCGGCCAGCCGGACGGCGCCCAGGCTCTCGCTGGTGGACTTGAGGGAGTGCGCGGCTCGCCGGAAGGCGTCGAGGTCGGACTCCGACCAGGCGCGCCGCAACGTGCCGATCAGCTCGCGGGCGTCCTCGCCGAACGTGTCGATCAGCTCGACGACGAATCCGCCGCCCATCGCGGCGGCGAGCCGATCGACCACGGCCCGATCGACCGCTCCGGTCACCGGGGCACCCGGCGCGCCGGGTCCGGCGTCGGGCGGGACGTGGGCCGCCGCGTCCCGGCGCGGGCGGCAGCGCTCGAGCGCGCCGACGAGCTCGTCGACGCGGATCGGCTTCGCGACGTAGTCGTCCATGCCGGCCGCGGCGCAGAGCTCGCGGTCCCCCTGCATGGCGTTGGCCGTCATGGCGACGATGCGGGGGCGGCGCTCGCCGGGCCAGCGCCGGTTGATCTCGCGGGAGGCCTCGAGACCGTCGACCTCCGGCATCTGGACGTCCATGAGGACCACGTCGTACGTCTGGCGGGCGACGGCCTCGATGGCCTCGAGCCCGTTCGCGGCCAGGTCGGCCCGGTAGCCCATCTGCCCGAGGAGTCGGAGCGCCAGCTTCTGGTTGACCACGTTGTCCTCGGCGAGCAGGATCCGGAGCGGCAGCCGCCGGGCCATGGCGGGATCGAGCTCGCTCGGGGCCGCTCGCCGCGGCGCGACGTGGACCGGCTGGTCGGCCAGGACCGAGACCAGCGCGTCGAACAGCTGCGACGGCTTGATCGGCTTGTGCAGATACGCGGCGAAGGGCGCGGCGTCGGCGAGTGCCTCGCGACGCCCGAGGGAGGTGAACAGGATCAGGGGTAGCCCGGCGCCCGCCGGGTGCCGACGGATCCCCCGGGCGAGGGCCGCGCCGTCCATCTCCGGCATGTGCATGTCGAGGATGGCGACGTCGAAGCGGTCGCCCGCCTGGATCCATGCGAGGGCCTCGCCGGGCGATCCGGTCTCCCGCGCCGGCATGCCCCAGGTTCCGAGATAGGAGGTGAGGATGCGGCGGTTGGTCGCGTTGTCGTCCACGACCAGCACGCGCTTGCCGCGGAGCGAGGGCTGCACTCCGCTCCAGTCGCGACGCGCCGGCAGCGGAGCCTGGGCGGCGGGCGCGCGGATCGTGAAGCGGAACTCGCTGCCCACCCCCATCTCGCTCGTCACGGTGATCACGCCGCCCATCAGCTCGGTCAGCCGCTGGCTGATCGCCAAGCCCAGGCCGGTGCCCCCGTAGCGGCGGGTGGTGGAAGCGTCGACCTGGCTGAAGGACTGGAACAGCCGGTCGAGGCGGTCGGGCGCGATGCCGATGCCGGTGTCGCGGACCGAGAAGGTCAGCTCGTGGGCCGCGGGGGCATCGCCCGGGCGATGGACGGTCACCGAGAGCACCACCTCGCCCGTCTCGGTGAACTTGACCGCGTTCGATAGCAAGTTCAGGAGCACCTGGCGCAGGCGCGTCACGTCGCCGACCACCGCGGCCGGGGCCCCGTCGCCGAGCAGGTACGCGAGGTCGAGGCCCTTCTCGGCGGCCCGGGAGGCCACGAGGTCGAGGGCTCCCTCGACGCACTCCCGGAGGTCGAACGGCTGGGACTCCAGCTCGAGGCGGCCGGCCTCGATCTTCGAGAAGTCGAGGATGTCGTTGATGACGGTCAGGAGCGCGTCGCTGCTCTGGCGAACGACCTCCGCGTATTCGCGCTGCTCGTCGGAGAGCGCGGTGTTCAGGAGGAGCCCGCTCATCCCGATCACCGCATTCATCGGAGTCCGGATCTCGTGGCTCATGGTGGCGAGGAACGCGCTCTTGGCCTCGTTCGCCGCCTCGGCCTCCCGGCGGGCCTGCAGCAGCTCCGTGATGTCGTGGTAGGTCGCGACGAAGCCGACCTGGGCGCCGTCGACCATCACCGGCACCGTCGAGAGCTCGACGTCGACCAGGGTGCCGTCCTTTCGCGCGCGCCGGGTGATGGTGCGGATTCGCTCGCCCTGGAGCATCTGGCGAAAGCTGGCGGAGACCTCGTCGCGAATTCCCGCTCCCGCCACCAGCTCGTCCAGCGGCCGCCCGAGCGCCTCCGCCTCCGGGTAGCCGAAGAGCCGCTCGGCGCCCGGATTCCATCCCACCACGACGCCTGCGAGGTCCATGGTCGCGATCGCCACCGGGCTGGTCTGGACGAGGGCGTCCGCGTACTGCTTCTGGCGCTGGATCTCGCGGAAGAGGCCGGCATTGTGGATGGCCAGGACCGACTGGGCCGCGAAGGTCCGGAGCGTGGCGACGACCTCGGGCGAGAAGGCCCCGCGCTCGCGGCGCAGGATGACGAGGCCGCCGAGCAGCCGCTCTTCGCGCACGAGCGGGACCGCGAGCAGCGACCGCGTGCCTTGCCGGGCCAGCAGGCTCCGCACCTGCGGGGCGACGAGGGACGCCGCCGCGTCGAGATCGGCGACCTCGACCGGGACCCGCTCGACCCCGGCCCGTCCGACCGCTCCGACGCCGAGCCGGATCGGCTCGGCCCGCACCGCCTCCAGGTGTTCGGGCGCGATTTCGTGCGCCGCCCGCGCGTGGAAGCTCTGGTCGGCCTCGTCGAACTCGTAGACGATGCCGCTCGCGCTGCCCGAGAGCTGGACCGCGCGGCTGACGATGGTCGCGAGCACGGTCTCCAGATCCAGAGTGGAGCTGACCGCGTGGCTGACTTCCCCGAGCGCCTGCAGCTCGCCGACGGATCGGGTCAGCTGGGAGGTCCGGGCTTCCAGCTCCTTGAAGAGCCGGACGTTCTCGATGGCGATGCCCGCCTGCTCGCTGAAGGTCTGGAGGAGCGAGATCTCGGGGTCGGCGAACGGCTTCGGCTCTCCCCCCGGGTCGCCCCGGGTGATCGCGATCGCTCCGAGCGCCCGACCCTCCCGCATGACGGGCACCGCGAGCACACTGCGGTAGCCGGCCGACCGGGCGAGCGCGCGGACCGGCTCGGACACCTGCGAGTCGGCCGCGATGTCCCGGACGTGGACGACCTCGCCCTGGCGGATCGCCCGGCCCACGAGGGTCGCGCTCTCCGCGAGGGGCTCGGGGAACGTACGCTGGAACTCGGCGACCGCCGCGGCGGGAAGGTTGTGGTGAGCGACGAACTGGATGGACTCACCCTCCAGCCGGTAGACGAGGGCGTACCGCGCGTGGCACAGGCGGACCGCGCTCTGCACGATCGTGTCGAAGACCGGCTGCACGTCGGTGGGCGAGCCGCTGATGACGCGCAGGATGTCGCTGGTCGCGGTCTGCTGCTCCAGGGCTTCGGTGAGCGCCTGGTTGCGCACCTGCACCTCGGTGAAGAGGCGGACGTTCTCGATCGCGATGACCGCCTGGTCCGCGAAGGTCTTGAGCAGCTCGATCTGCCGATCCGAGAAGAACCCGGTCTGGGCCCGGCCAACCGCGATCGCGCCGATCGGACGGCCGTCCCGGATCATCGGGACCGCGACGATGCTGCGGAACGCGATGATGCGCGCGACCTGGCCGAGGGTGAAGTGAGGATCCGCTTCCACGTCGGGGATTTGCGCGACGGCGACATCGAGGATCGACCGACCCGCGGCACTGCCCCGATTCAGCGGGGTGGAGAACGCGCGGCGGGCCGTCTCTCGCGCCTCGGCGGTCTGTCCGTGGCCGGCCACGAAGTGCAGGAGCTCGCCGTCGAGCTCGAAGACGTTGCAGATGGTGCCCTCGCACAGGCGGGCGGCGCTCCCGGCGATCGTGTCGAACACGGGCTGGACGTCGGTGGGCGAGCTCGAGATCACCCGCAGGATCTCCCCGGTCGCGGTCTGCTGCTCGAGCGTCTCGGTCAGCTCGCGGTTTCGGGTCTGCACCTCGGTGAAGAGGCGGCCATTCTGGATCGCGATGACCGCCTGGGCCGCGAAGGTCTTCAGCAGCTCGATCTGCTTGCCGCTGAAGGGGCGCGGGGTGGCCCACGTGTGGACGACGATGGCGCCGACGGGAGCTCCGTCGTGCAGCATGGGCACGCTGAGCACGCTGCGGAGCCCCGCGTCGCGTACCGCGGGCAGGGCGTAGGTCGGATCGTCGAGCACGTCGGGGACGTGCACCGGGCCACCGGTGAGGATGGCCCGGCCGGCCACCGTCCCGCGGGTCGCCTCGATCGGGTAGGTGCGGCGAAGCGCCGCCCCGCCCTCGGGGCTCGTGTTGTCCAGCGCCCGCAGATGGATCAAGCGGCCGTCGTAGGTGAAGACCGCGCCGGAGTCGGCATTGCAGAGCTGCCGGGCATTGCTCGCGATCGTGTCGAAGACCGGCTGGACGTCGGTCGGCGATCTCGAGATCACGCCGAGGATCTCGCCGGTCGCGGTCTGCTGCTCGAGCGTCTCGGTCAGCTCGCGGTTGCGCGTGGCGAGCTCGGTGAACAGGCGCACGTTCTCGATCGCGATGACCGCCTGGTCCGCGAAGGTCTGCACGAGGGCGATCTGGGCCGGCGTGAAGGGCTGGACCGTGCGCCGGGCGCAGCCGATGACCCCGATCGGGATGCCCTCTCGCAGGATCGGTACGCCGAGGAATGTGCGGATTCCGGTCACGCGGAGGAGGAGGCCCTGGGTCTGTCGATCGTACTCGGAGTCCAGAAGCACGTCGCCGACGTGCGCGGCGCGCGCCTCGACGAAGGCCCGGCCCATGACGAAGCCGCGCTCCGGTGGTCGAGGGAAGAGGCCGTGAAAGACGGCGGCCTCCTTCGGCGAGAGATTGCTGAGCGCCACGAGGTGGAGCTGCCCGTCCGCGAAGCGGGCGACCGCGCTGAACTCGGCGTCGCAGAGGCGCGCCGCGTGCTGGACCATGGCCTCGAAGACGGGGAGGGCGTCGGCCGGCGAGCGGGAGATGATGCGCAGGATCTCGCTGGTCGCGGTCTGCTGGTCGAGGGCCTCGCTCAGGCTCGTCTCGAGCTGGTCGGGTCGGCGGGCCTTGCGGGGGCGCGCCGGGCGGCGGGTGGCGGCCTTGGTCCTTCGGGGTTTCCGACCGCCTGACATCGAGTCTCCTGGACCGGGGCTCGCGCTAGGACCACGCGCTGGTCCGCGACAGGCTAAGCGAAAGACCGGGCCGGGAGCAAGCGGGAAGGGCGCGGCCGCCGCCCCGCCGGGATCCCCGGCAAGACTCGCCGGAGCCTAGTCGGGTTGGCTCCTGAAGGTCACGACCTCGTCACCGATCCGCACGCGCGCGTCCCAGGTGACGTCGATGGCGCCCTGCACGCTCTGGTGCGCCGGGCAACCCTGGGGATGCAGGGTGAGCGCCCGCTCGGTGGCTTCGCGGCTGTCGGCGGGCACCGCGAGTTCGTAGTGCATGTGGATGGACTTGATCCGGATGGTCTTGCCGACCCCGACGATGCGACCTTCCACGGTGGCGGTGTAGCCGTCCCGGTCGAACCCGACCTTGCGCCCTGCCAGGGCGCCGCGCAGGGTGCCGTACATTCAGCCGGCGACGGCGGCGACGATGTGGTCGAGGGTGGAGGCGACCGGCGGGCCCTCGGCGACGCCGTAGTATTCGCGCAGCCTGCCCTGCACGCCGTAGACCACCGGGGCGGGCACCTCGCCCAGGTAGGCGTGGCGGTAGCCGTGGCGGTACTCGAGGCGGGACTGGGACACGTATTCGAAGTCGTCGGGCATGGAAGCCTCCTTGGCTGATTGGACACGTCCGGCCCGGCGCTCGGTTCGCGCGACGGGCGAATCCGGACGGCCGGCGCCCGTGTCCAAGGGACGTGCCCGCAGTTAACGTCATCAGCCAAAGGAGAGTCAACATGAACAAGAGTCAGCTCGTCATCGCGTCCGCGATGGTCGCCGCATTCTCCCTGCCCTTGCTGGCTTCGGCGCAGGCCGGGCCCGCGCCTACCCCGAAGTTCGAGCACGAGAAGTGCTTCGGCGTCGCGAAGGCGGGGAAGAACGATTGCCAGACCGCCAACTCGTCGTGCGCGGGGACCTCCAAGCGCGACAAGCAGGGCGACGCATGGATCTACGTGCCCAAGGGCACGTGCGCGCGGGTGGTGGACGGCAGCCTCCAGGCGAAGAAGTAGGCGGATGCCCTCGGGCGGCGTGGCGGCGACCCCGGGCTCGGCCGGCATCGGCCTGCGGGCGCCGCACGTTGCCGAGATCCTCGACGAGCGGCCGCCGATCGGCTGGCTCGAGGTGCACACCGAGAACTACCTCGGCGGGGGCCCGGCGGTCCGGGCGCTCGCGGCGGTCCGCGGGCAGTATCCGATCTCGCTGCACGGGGTGGGGCTCTCGCTGGGAAGCGCGGATGGGCTCGACCGCCGGCACCTGGCCCGCGTGGCGGATCTGGTGCGCCGGATCGAGCCGGTGCTGGTCTCCGAGCACCTCTCCTGGAGCATCGCGGGCGGCGTCTACCTCAACCACCTGCTGCCGCTGCCGTACACCGAGGAGAGCCTGGCCCTGATCTCGGAAAACGTGAGGCAGGCGCAGGAGGTGCTCGGACGCCCGCTCCTGATCGAGAACCCGTCCAGCTATCTGCGCTTCCGCGACTCGCCGATCCCGGAGCCCGAGTTCCTGGGGGAGCTCGCGCGTCGGACCGGGTGCGGGCTGCTCTGCGACGTCAACAACATCTTCGTCTCGTGCGCCAACCTCGGGCTGGACGCCGGCGCGTATCTGGCCGCGCTACCGCGCGAGGCGATCGGCGAGATCCACCTGGCCGGTCACGCCCGGAACGACGCGGACGGCCGCGAGATCCTGATCGACGACCACGGCTCCCGGGTGGCAGATGCGGTCTGGCGTCTGTACGGGCGGGCGGTGGACCGGTTCGGACCGGTGCCGACGCTGATCGAGTGGGACACGGACATTCCGGCGCTCGAGGTCCTCCTGGACGAGGCGCGAATCGCCGAGGCCATCCTCGACCGCCTGGGCGCGCGGGGC
>DATFGS010000388.1:0-7147 GCA_035249225.1 Candidatus Methylomirabilota bacterium
GGATCGTCGGTTCGCTTAGTGAGGGCGCCCAAACTACAGAATGCATCGAAGATGATCGGGAAGAGCGGAGCATCGGAACTGCCAGCTATCGCAGCTTCAACCTGACCCGAGGCGATCTGGCGTGCGGCAGCATTGATCGCGTCCACGCCGGTGCAGCAATTCGAGGAAATTGTCAGAGCCGGACCGTTGATCCCGAACTCGATAGCGAGATAGCTGGCCGCCGCATGAGGAGGATATTCAAGGGCTGTCCATGGCTTTATTTCTCCGGGCCCCTTGGCAACGAAATCATGGACCCCGTCCACCGCGACCTCGAGGCCAGATACCGAGGTGCCGAAGCAGATCGCCATGTCTTTCGACACCGGCTCTGCTATTAGAGAATCCTCCAGCGCAAGACGAGTAGCTGCCACAGCAAATTGCGAAAAGCGGCCCATCGCCCTTGCCCGTCGAGCACTCATGAAGTCGGACGGATAGAAGTCATTGACCTCTCCGGCCACCTGGCAGGAGTGCGGCGAGGCGTCGAAGGCGGTGATGTAGTCGATGGCGGACTTGCCCGCGACCAGGTTCTGCCAGAAGGTTTCCTTGCCGATGCCGTTGGGGGCAACGACACCCAACCCAGTAATAACGACTCGCCGGGAGTTCTTCATGAACCGTGCCCCCTAAGGGTGCGTGAGAAAAGGTGGGGTAGAGCTTATAAACTAGCAGGAAATCAATCTAAAACCAAATCCCGTGGTCTAGGACGGTCGGGTAGAATGCGGGCATATGGAGCACTTGCTGAGCCGTCGCCAGCTGCTTGCGGCCCTGCCGCTGGGCCTTTTCTTCGGGCTCGGGCGCGCCCATGCCCTCGCGGACGGCCGGTCATCGTTCAGCTACCAGCTTGATCTGACTGTTCTGTTTAGCCTTTTGACCCTCTCCCTGTCGGGAACCGGAGTTCAGGAGATCGACCGGCGGGCCGGCAAGTACCGCGTGACCATGGAGGGCCAGGGGACCGGCATCAGCACCCGGACGGAGGCCACCGGCATCATCCGGGACGGCCGCTTCAAGCCGGTGGAGACCCGAGCGGTCCATCACTTCCGGAACCGCCAGAACACCTCCACCACGACCTACGACTACACCCGCCAGCGGGCCGAGATCCACGCGGTCACCCATACCCTGCTGCTGGGCCGGCGGCGGCAGGTCGACGACGTCCTGGCCATCCCCGCGGGCCGCCAGGTGGACGACCTGATCTCGGCGGAGCTCAACTTCGCGGACAACACGCTCGACCGCGATCCGGATGGCACCTACCAGACCTGGGTGGTCCGGCGGGCCCGAGCCGACAATGAAGGGCCGGACGATGTCGCGCCGGACGGCTACCGCGCGGAGCTGGTTCCGCTGCGCTTCCGCCCCAGCCCCGACCCGGCCACCGGCGGCCTCACCGCGACGATCGACATCACCCGCTTCTCGTCCTGGGCCCGCCCCGACCAGCCCGCCCGCGTGACCTTCGCGCCCGACCGGCAGCTCTCGTCCGTCCAGTCCGTCCTCCTGTACGGGACCACCCTCAACGTCCGCGTGACGGGCGTCGCGTGAGCCGGCCCGAGCCGCGCTACGATCTGGTCGGCCTCGGCGAGGTGATGCTCCGGCTCGCCGCGCGCCCGCCCCAGCGGCTCGAGCAGGCCCAGGACCTGGACGTGCAGATCGGCGGCACCGAGGCCAACGTGGCCGCGGCGTGTGCCCGGCTGGGGCTGCGCACCGCCTTCATCTCGGTCCTGCCCTCGGAGCACGCGTGGGGCGACCGGACCATCCGCGAGCTGTCGGGCCACGGGGTGGACTGCCGCGGGGTGCTGCGACGTCCCGGCCAGCGCATGGGGCTCTACTTCATCGAGTACGGCATGGCGCCCCGCCCGGTGCGCATCCTCTACGACCGGCGGGACTCCGCGTTCAGCCGTCTCGTGGCGGACGACGTGGACTGGACGCTGATCCGGAGCGCCCGGCTCGTCCACCTCACCGGTGTGACCGCCGCGCTCGGCGAGAACATCCGCGAGGTGGTGCGCCGCGCGATCGCCGAGGCGGAGGCGGCGCGCGTGCCGGTGTCCTTCGACGTGAACTACCGTTCCCGGCTCTGGAGCCCGAAGGAGGCCCGCGACTTCCTCGGCGAGATCCTGCCGCGCCTGCGGTACCTCTTCATCGGCTCGGACGATGCGGCCACCGTGCTCGAGCTGGAAGGCTCGCCCGAGCGCGTGCTCGACGGGCTGCGTCGCCTCGCGCCCTCGGCCACCATCGCCCTCACGCTGGGCGAGGCGGGCTCCGCGGTCCTCACCGACCGCGGCGTCCACCGGCCATCCAAGCTCCACACCGTCTCGGTGGTGGACCGGGTGGGCGCGGGCGATGCGTTCGCGGCGGGCTTTCTCTGGGCCACGCTCAGCGGCCGCGACGCGCAGCACGCGGTGGACGCCGCGACCGCGCTGGCCGCGCTCAAGTGCACGATCTGGGGCGACGTGCCCGTGGTGACCCGGGCCGAGCTGGACGAGCTGCTGGCCACCGACAGCACCGAGATCCGCCGCTAGCGAGGGGCCGTGTCGCGCTCCGCCGTGCTCGTCCACAATCCCGGCTCCGGCCAGCGCCGCGACCGCTTCCACTCGGTCACCCTCATGGTGGATGCCCTTCGCGGCCGCGGCATCACGGTGACCCCGCAGGTGACCACCGGCCCCGCCGACGCCACGCGGCTCGCCGCGGCGGCGCTCGAGGCGCGGGTGGACCTCGTCATCGTCCACGGCGGCGACGGGACCGTGAACGAGGCCATGCAAGCGCTGGTGGGTACGGCCACGCCGCTCGCGGTGTGGCCGGGCGGCACGTCTAACGTGCTGGGCCGCGAGCTCGGGCTGCCGGGCGGCATCGATCTCCTCGCCGACCTCTTCGCGGCGGCGCGGACCCGGCGCGTGTCGGTGGGCCGGGCGGGGGAGCGATTCTTTCTCCTCATGGCCGGGGTCGGCCTCGATGCCGACATCGTGCGGGCGGTGCACCCGGGGCTCAAGCGCCTGACCGGGGAGGGCGCCTACTGGATGGCGGGCCTCCGCCAGCTCACCGACTGGCACCCCGTGCACTTCGTGCTCGAGACGGACGACCGCGAGTACCGCGCCACCTTCGCGGTGGTGGCCAACGCGGCGTCCTACGGGGGCGGGCTGCGCTTTGCCCCGGAGGCGCGGATGGACGACGACCTGCTCGACATCTGCCTCTTCGACGCCACCCAGCGCCACCGCTTCGCGCGCTACCTGGCCGCGGCCTACACCGGCTCGCACCTGGGGATGCCCGGCGTGACGTACGTGAAGGCCCGGCGTGCGGTGGTCCACGGTGACGCCAGCCGCTTCGTGCAGGTGGACGGCGAGCTGCTCGGCCCGCTGCCCGTCAGCTTTGAGTGCGTCCCCGACGCCCTATCCCTGGTGGTGCCGTAGAGCGGGGGCTCCAGCGGTGGTATAGTTCGGCCTGATGGCCGAAGGAGCGCGGGGCGCCGAACGTATCCTCGAAGGGCTGAACGCGCCCCAGGCGGCGGCCGTCACCCACGAGACCGGCCCGCTGCTGATCATCGCGGGCGCGGGCACCGGCAAGACCACCGTCATCACCCGCCGCATCGCCTACCTCATCGCGACCCGCGCGGCGCGCCCGTCCGAGATCCTCGCGCTGACCTTCACCGACAAGGCCGCGGCCGAGATGGAAGAGCGCGTGGACACCCTCGTGCCCTACGGCTACGCCGACGTGCAGATCGCCACGTTCCACGCCTTCGGCGACCGTCTCATCAAGGAGAACGCGCTCGAGCTGGGGCTCACCCCGGACTTCCGGGTGCTGACTCGCGCCGAGCAGATCATCTTCCTGCGCGACCACCTCTTCGAGTTCCCGCTCAAGCACTACCGGCCGCTCGGCGATCCGACCCGGCACCTGCACGCCATCCTCACCCAGTTCAGCCGGCTGAAGGACGAGGACGTGGGGCCCGACGAGTACCTGGCGCACGCCGAGGAGCTCCTGGCCGGCGCGGTCGACGAGGAGTCGCGCCTGGCCGCCGAGCAGCATCTCGAGCTCGCGCGCACGTACGCGCAGTACCAGACGCTGATGGCCCGGCTCGGCCAGATCGACTTCGGCGATCAGATCGTCGAGGCGCTGCGCCTCTTCCGCACCCGCTCGCACGTCCTGCGGCGCTACCAGGAGCGCTACCGCTACATCCTGGTGGACGAGTTCCAGGACACCAACTACGCGCAATTCGAGCTGGTCAAGCTGCTCGCGGCCCGCCATCACAACGTGGCCGTGGTGGGTGACGACGACCAGGCCATCTTCCGGTTCCGCGGCGCGTCCATGAGCAACATCCTCGACTTCGACCGGACCTATCCGGACGCGCGGCAGGTCGTGCTGCAGGAGAACCGCCGCTCGCCCCAGGCGGTCCTGGACGCGGCCTACCGGCTCATCCAGCACAACAACCCGGACCGCCTCGAGGTCGCCCAGAAGATCGACAAGCGGCTCGTCTCCACCGTCGGAACCGGCGAGGCACCGCGGCACCTGCCCTTCGACACCGTCTCGACCGAGTCCGACCAGGTGGCCGAGCTCATCCGCGAGGAGCACGAGCGCGGCCGGCCCTATCGCGACTTCGCGGTGCTGGTGCGCGCCAACAACGACGCCGACCACTACCTGCGCGCGCTCAACATGCGCGGGATCCCGTGGACGTTCTCGGGCAACGCCGGCCTCTACGGCCGTCCCGAGGTCCGGCTGCTCATCGCGTTCCTCCGCAGCGTGGTCTACACCGACGACTCGGTCAGCCTGCACTACCTGGCGTCCTCCGACGTCTACCAGGTCCCGATCGTGGATCTCACCAACTGCGCGACCTACGCGACCCGGAAGAACCGCCACCTCTTCGACGTGCTCCACGACGTCCCCGCCGACCTCGCGGTGAGCGACGAGGGGCGCCTCGCGATCGCCCGGCTGGTGACGGATCTCAGCCGCTACATGGAGCTGGGCCGCGAGCATCCCACCGGCGAGGTGCTCTACCAGTTCCTGGTGGACTCCGGGCTCATGACCCGCTATGCGAAGGCCCCCGCGGAGCTGGAGCAGGAGGTGCAGAACGTCAGCAAGTTCTTCACCCGGGTCAAGGACGCGGCGCGCGTGCTCAAGTACGACAACGTGCGCGAGTTCGTGAGCCACCTCGACGCGCTGATGGACGCGGGCGACGATCCGGCGGTGGCCGAGGCCGACACCGAGACGCCCGCGGTGCACGTGCTCACCGTGCACAAGGCCAAGGGGCTCGAGTGGCCGATCGTGTTCATGGTGGACTGCGTGCAGAACAAGTTCCCGTCCACGCGGCGCTCGGATCCGCTGGAGATGCCGCCCGGCCTCATCAAGGACCTGCTGCCCACCGGCGACTTCCACGAGCAGGAGGAGCGCCGCCTCTTCTATGTCGGCATGACCCGCGCCAAGGAGCGCCTCTACCTCACGAGCGCGGAGGACATGGGCGGCAAGCGCAAGTGGAAGGTGAGCCAGTTCGTGCTGGAGGCGCTCGACCTGCCGAAGGACGCGGCGCGCCCCTTCCGGGCGCAGGCCATCGAGGGCCTGAGGCGGCAGGCCCCGCTCCCGGAGATCGCGGGATCCGGGCTCGCCCCGATCCCGGACGACGAGCCGCTCGCGGTGAGCCACCGGCAGGTGGACGACTACCAGACGTGCCCGCTCAAGTACCAGTTCATCCACATCCTGCGGATCCCGCTGCGCCAGCACCACGCGGTGGTCTACGGCAACGCGCTCCACAACGCGGTCGAGTTCTACCTGCGCCGGCGCGCCGCGGGCAACTACACCTCGCTCGAGGACTTCCTGCGGGCCTTCGACAATGCCTGGCGCAACGAGGGCTTCCTCACCCGCGACCACGAGGAGCAGCGGAAGCGGGCGGGCATCGCCGCGCTGACGCGCTTCTATCACGAGGAGGAAGCGTCGGGGCAGAAGCCCACCGACGTGGAGCGGGAGTTCGGCTTCACCCTCGGGCTCGACCGGGTCCGGGGCCGCTTCGACCGGGTGGACGACACCCCGGACGGCCTCGTGATCGTGGACTACAAGTCGAGCGACGTGACCGACCAGAAGAAGGCCGACCAGCGCGCGAGGGAGAGCCTTCAGCTCAAGATCTACGCGCTGGCCCAGCTCGAGATGACCGGCCGGCTGCCCGCCCGCGTCGAGCTCCGCTTCCTCGAATCCGGGCTGGTGGGGCGGCACAAGCCCACCGAGCTGGATCTGGCGAAGGCCCGCGAGGCGATCGCGGAGGCCGCGCGCGGCATCCGCCACCGCGAGTTCGAGGCGACCCCCGAGTACCAGGCCTGTCGCTACTGCCCCTACAATCAGATCTGCCCGAGCACCGCCACCCAGGAGTGAACCCGTTGTACCCTCTCCCCTGCAGGGGAGAGAGCAGGGTGAGGGGAGAGCCATGAAGATCAAGGCCAACGGCATCGACATCAACTACGAGATCGAGGGCGAGGGCCCGGTGGTGACGTTCAGCCACTCGCTCGCCTGCAACCTGTCCATGTGGGACGAGCAGGTGCGCGCGCTCAGGAGCCGCTACCGCGTCCTGCGCTACGACACGCGCGGCCACGGGCAGACCAGCGCACCCACCGGCGCTTACACGCTCGATCAGCTCGCCGAAGACCTGAAGGGGCTGCTCGACGGGCTCCACATTCGAGAGACCCACTTCGTGGGGCTCTCGATGGGTGGCATGATCGGGCAGGTCTTCGCGCTCAAGCATCCCGCGATGGTCCAGAGCCTGGCCCTCTGCGACACCACGAGCCGCTACGCCCCCGGGGCCGCCGCGATCTGGGAGGACCGCATCAAGACGGTGGGCGCCAAGGGGATGGAGCCGATGGCCGCTCCCACGCTCGAGCGCTGGTTCACCGCGCCCTTCCGCGCGAGCCACAAGGCCCTGATGGAGCGGGTGGGCGCGATGATCCGCGCCACGCCCGCCGCCGGCTACATCGGCTGCTGCCACGCGCTGCCGAAGATCAGCGTCACCGAGAAGCTGCGCGACGTCCGCTGCCCCGCGGTGGTGATCGTGGGCGAGGAGGACCCCGGCACCCCGGTGGAGATGGCGCGCGAGATCCACGCGGCGCTGCCCACCGCGGAGCTGGCCGTGCTGTGCCGCGCCTCGCACCTGTCGAATCTC
>DATFGS010000389.1:0-16441 GCA_035249225.1 Candidatus Methylomirabilota bacterium
CGCGTGTCGAGCGCGGGGATCGAGCCCTCCGCCACCGCGTCGTCGAGGTAGGCCTGGATGAGCGCGGCGAATCGCCCGTGCACCTCCAGCCGCTTGCTCTGATACGCGGGTCCCAGGCTCACCGACTCGAGCAGCAGGATGCGCGCGAGGTCCCGGTGGCGGGCGAAGGTCTCGAGTCCCGCGGTGAGCGCGGCCTGCACCTTGCCGAGCGCGCCGTGCGCGCCCGCGATGCCGGCGGCCACCGCCTCCGCGAGCCGGGCCGAGAACTCGTCGACCAGCGCCAGGAAGAGCGCCTCCTTGTTCGGGAAATGGTGGTAGACCGCGCCCTTCGAGGTGCGAGAGGCCCGCACGATGTCGTCGACCAGGGCCCTGTGATACCCTTTCTCCGCGAAGACCTCGAGCGCCGCTTGGAGAATCTTGTCGCGCGTCGCCGGCTTCGTCATCGAGGACCCAGAGCGCGCGCAGCGAGGGAGGTCGCATGCTGATTCGCATCGGTCACAGCCCGGATCCCGACGACGCCTTCATGTTCTACGCGCTCAACGCGGGGAAGGTGAAGATCCCGGGCATCGAGGTCGAGCACGTGCTGGAGGACATCGAGTCGCTGAACCGGCGCGCCCGCACCGGCGAGCTGGAGGTCACCGCGGTCTCCGCCGCCACCTACGTGCTCGTGCACGAGCAGTACCGGATGATGGATCCCGGCGCGTCCATGGGGAAGGGCTACGGGCCGATCCTGGTCGCGAAGGAACCCATTCCCCGCGATCAGCTGGAGGCCAAGGTGGTCGCCATCCCCGGCAGCCACACCACCGCGGCCCTGCTGCTGCGCCTGTACGTGGGCGATCCGCCGACCATCGAGGTCGCGTTCGACAAGATCCCCAAGGTCGTGCTGGAAGGCCAGGCCGATCTCGGGCTGCTCATCCACGAGGGACAGATCACGCACCAGCGCATGGGCCTCACCAAGGTGCTGGACCTGGGGGAGGAGTGGCAGAAGGAGTCGGGCCTGCCCCTGCCGCTCGGCATCAACGTCATGCGCCGCGACCTGGGCGAGGCGACGCATCGCGCGATCTCCCAGGGGCTCCGCGACGCGATCGACTACGCCTACGCCAACGTGGACGAGGCGCTCGAGTACGCGATGCGCTACGGGCGCGGCATCGACAAGGAAACCTGCCGGCGCTTCGTCCTGATGTACGTCAACAACTACACCAAGACGCTGGGGGACGAGGGCCGGGCGGCCCTGACCCGGCTCTACCAGATGGCGCACACCCGGGGCCTGATCAAGTCCATGCCGCCGGTGGACCCGATCTGACCCGCTAGTAGGTCTTGAGGATGTCGTAGTCGGTCGTGCGCTGGGCGGGCGTGAAGCCCGCGTCCCGGATCAGGGTGATGATCTCGTCCACGGTGGTCTTGTTGACGTAATCGGCCGCCGCGTGCACGTTCTCCTCGAAGAGGGTCCCCCCGAAGTCGTCCGCCCCCCACGACAGCGCCACCTGGCCGGTCCGTTTTCCCTCCGAGAACCACGAGGCCTGCACGTGGGGAAAGTTGTCGAGGTAGAGCCGGGAGACCGCCAGCATCCGGAGGTAGGCGTTCGGGCCCTGGTACTGCTTGATCCACTTCTCGAGCAGGGTGTTGCCCGGCTTGAAGGACCACGGCACGAAGGCGGTGAAGCCGCCGTGCTCGTCCTGGAGCGCGCGGATCGCGTCGAGGTGGTCGAGGATGTCCTCGGGCTGCTCCACGTGGCCGTACATCATGGTGGCGGTGGACCGGAAGCCCTGGCGGTGCGCCTCGCGGTGCACCTCGAGCCACGCGCCCGGCCCGCCCTTCTTCGGCTCGATCCGCTTGCGCACGCGCTCGGAGAGCACCTCGGCGCCGCCCCCCGGGATGCTCGTCTGCCCCGCCTGCCTGAGCAGGGTCAGCACCTCGGGAACCGGCTTGCCCGCCACGTCCGACATGGTGCGGATCTCGGAGGCGCTGAAGAAGTGCGGGGTGACCGAGGGGAAGCGCCGCCGCGTCTCCCGCACCAGCTCGAGGTAGTACTCGAGCGGGAGCGCCGGGTTGTGGCCGCCCTGGAGCAGCACGGTGGTCGCGCCCTCGCGCGCCGCGAACTCCACCTTGGCCAGCACCTCGTCCACCGTGAGCGTGTAGGCCTCCTTGTCGCCGGGCCGGCGGTAGAAGGCGCAGAACTGGCAGTCGGTGATGCAGACGTTCGTGTAGTTCGGGTTCGTGTCGATCACGAACGTCACGCGCCGCTCCGGGATGCGCCGGAAGCGCGCCTCCTGCGCCACGCTGCCCAGGTCGAGCAGGGGCGCCTCGGTCAGGAGCCAGAATCCGTCCGCGCGGTCGAGGCGCGTCCCCGCCTCCGCCTTCGCCCGGATGCGGCTCAGCACGGCAGCGGCCCGAGCTGCGCGCGCAGCCTCACGAACTCGGCGGCGCCCTTGTCCTCGTCGGGGCCCAGCCGGAAGGCGAAGTTGCGCAGGTACGACTCGACCTGCGCGGCGCTCCAGCCCAGGTCGACGTGGGTCGCCGCGATCTCGGGCAGGGCGGCCATCCCGCGGTCGAGCGCGGCGTCGAGCGCCTGCTCGAAGGCGCGCCGCTCGCGGCCCGGGATGCGCGAGGCCACCGCCCAGCGCGCGAACACGAAGGGCAGTCCCGTCCAGTCGCGCCACTCGAGCCCGAGGTCGGTGACGTGCCGGGCGGGCGGGCCGCCGGTGAGCCGCCGGATCGCCTGATCGCCGATCAGGAGCTGCGCGTCGCAGGGCTCCTCCGCGGCGACCCAGGCGGCGGGCTCGACCTCGTAGCGGAGGGCCAGCAGCACCCGCAGCAGCTCGACGGAGGTCGAGGTCTCGCCGGTGATGCCGACCCGGGCCCCGCGCAGGTCCGACAGCGGGCGCTCGGAGAAGACGAGCACGCTGCGGGCGCCGGTGGGGCAGCCGATGCCGTAGGGCAGGGGCGTGAGCGCCGACTCGATCCGGAGGTAGTCCATCAGCGAGAGTGGACCGGCGTCGAGCTCGTGGGCGGCCATCGCCCGGCCGAGGAGCCGCGGGATCAGGTCCACGAGATGCACGCCGCTCAGGCGGTGGAAGAACGGCTCGCAGTTGAGGTAGGGGATGCGCCCGACGCGCAGCACGGTCAGCTCCACACCTTCACGACGTTGTACAGCGCGTCGCGCTCCACCGCGACCTTGCCCGCGTCGCGGACCATGCGAAGGATCTGGTCGGTGGCGAGGCCCGCCGGGCTGGCCGCCTGGGCCATGTGGGCGATCTTCTCGTCCTCGAGCGTGCCGTTGACGTCGGAGGCGCCGAAGTGGAGCGCGAGCGACGCGGTCGCCTCGCCGATCATCACCCAGTACGCCTCGATGTGCGGGAAGTTGTCCAGCATCAGCCGCGAGGCCGCGATGGTCCGGAGATCGTCGGTGGGCGGGGTCTGGCGCGGCACGAGCTTGGTGGTCCCGGTCTGGTAGGACAGGGGAATGAAGGTGATGAAGCCGCCGGACCTGTCCTGCTGCTCCCGCAGCCGGATCAGGTGATCCACCCGCTCCTCCATCGTCTCCACGTGCCCGTAGAGCATGGTCGCGTTGGTCTTGATCCCGAGCGAGTGGGCGATGCCGTGGATCTCGCACCACCGGTCGGCGTCCGCCTTGCCCGTGAAGTGCAGCAGCTTCTGCAGCCGGCGCGAGAAGATCTCGGCGCCGCCCCCGGGCATCGAGTGCAGCCCCGCCTGCTTGAGGCGGGTGAGGGCGTCGACGGGCTCGATCTTCCAGCGCCGCCAGAAGTAGTCGATCTCGGCCGCGGTGAAAGCCTTGATCTGGGTCTCCGGCCGCGCGTTGTGGATGGTCTGGATCAGCCGCTCGAAGTATTCGAAGGGCCAGTCGGGGTGGTGGCCGCCCACGATGTGCGCCTCCCGGGTCCCCGGCTTGATCATGTTGAGCACGTCCTCGATCGTGTTCTCGAACGCGCCCTCCTCGCCCTTCTTGCGGGCGAAGTCGCAGAAGCTGCAGGACAGCACGCAGACGTTGGTCGGATTGATGTAGCGGTTGAGCACGAAGAAGACCTGGTCGCCGTGCAGGCGCGACTTGAAGAAGTCGGCCATGCGGCCCACCCCGTGCAGATCGTCGGTGGCGAAGAGCGCGAGCCCGTCCTCGCGGGACAGACGCTCGCCGGCCTGGACCTTCTCCCAGATCGGGTGGAGGACGGGATCGCGAAGCCGAGGTGGAGAGGGCGCGGCGACAGCCATCGATACCTCCATGTTCGGGGTGGCCAGACCGACCGGTCGGTCTGATTCTAAGTACCCAGAATCGGGGATGTCAAGGTTCCTCGCTCCACGAGGCGGGCAGGGCGGGCCGGCGTGCTATCCTAGCGGCCCGTGAGCGCTGATCCGGCCGTCTACTTCGAGGACATCCCGGTCGGCGAGGAATACGCCTCGCCCGGCCGCACCGTGACCGAGGCCGACGTGGTGATCTTCGCGGGGCTGAGCGGCGACTACAACGTGCTGCACACCGACGCGGAGCACATGAAGGCCTCCCAGTTCGGCGAGCGCATCGCCCATGGACTCCTCGGGCTGTCGATCCAGCAGGGGTTGCTCGACCGGGTGGTCACCGCGCAGATCACCGGCCCGCTGGCCTCGGTGAAGTGGAAGTTCAAGGGGCCGATCAAGATCGGCGACACCATCCACGTCGAGGCCCGGGTCACCGCCAAGCGCGACGGCGAGCAGCCGGGCTGGGGCGTGGTCACGGTGGCCCGGCGAGTCGTCAACCAGCGGGGCGAGACCGTCCAGGAGGGCGAGACGGACCACCTGGTGGGTCGCCGGCCCGCCTGAGCGACGCGATTGTCCCCGAGCCAGCCGGCGAGCCGGGTCTACTTCGAGGACGTGCAGACCGGGGTGCCGCTCGAGACCCCCGGGATGACCCTCACCGAGACGCACGCCGCCCTCTTCACCTCGCTCAGCTCGGCCCGGCCGGGCGAGCCGGGCACGATCCCGGAGCTGCTGCCGCTCTGCCTGTCCTCCGGGCTCGGCTGGCGCGTGCCCCAGCCGCCCCTCGTGGTGCTCGCGTTCATGGGCTTCGAGTGGCGGTTCTTGAAGCCGACCCGGATCGGCGACACGATCCGCAGCGTCTCCAAGACGGTCGCGAAGCGCTCGATGAAGGAGGGCGGCGTGGTCATCGAGGAGCGCAGCATCCTGAACCAGCACGGCGAGGTCGTGCAGAGCGGACGGCTCACCCTGCTGGTGGCCAAGCGGCCCGCGGCGTGAGGCGCGCGGCCTGGCTGGCGGCGGGCGCGGCGCCCGCGTTCTGGGGCGCGTACACCTGGGGCTCGCACCTCCTGACCCTGGCCAGCGTGTGGCGCGGCCCGCGGGAGCGCCGGGCCGTCGCGCTCACCTTCGACGACGGGCCGGATCCCGCGTGCACGCCGCGGGTCCTCGACATCCTGGAGCGCGAGGGCGTCCGCGGCGCCTTCTTCCTGATCGGCCGGCGCGCCGCCCACGCCCCCGCGGTGGCGCGCCGCATCGCGGAGGGCGGTCACGACCTCGGCAATCACACGTGGAGCCACGCGAGCCTCTGGCGCTGCGGGCCCGACCGCACCGAGCGGGAGATCGGCGACGGGCACGCCGCCATCACCCAGGCCGCAGGCGCGCCGCCGCGCTTCTTCCGCCCGCCGTGGGGCAAGACCAACCTCGCGATGTTCGGAGCGCTGCGCCGCCTCGAGACCCCGTGCGTGTTCTGGACGGTGCAGCCGGAGAGCCGGCGGCCGGTGGCGCCCGCGGAGCAGGCGCGGCGAGGGGCCGCGCGAGCCCGGCCCGGCGCCATCTACGACCTGCACGACGCGGACGGCGTGCCGGGGGCAGGGGCGCGGCTCGTCGCGTACCTGCCCGCGCTCATCGCGGGCCTGCGCGAGCAGGGCTACGCGCTGGTCCCGCTCCGCGACCTGCTGTAGAATTCCCCGGACCAAGCAAGCCACGATAAAGGAGTCCCCGATGGCCGTCGACCCCCGCAAGCGCAGCCGCGTCCTCCTCGAAGGCACCGACCGCTCCGCCGCCCGCGCCATGATGAAGGCGGTGGGCTTCAGCGACGAGGATCTGAGACGCCCCCAGATCGGCGTGGCCCACTCGTGGATCGGGACCATGCCGTGCAACTGGAACCACCGGAAGCTGGCCGAGAAGGTCATGCAGGGTATCCGGGCGGCGGGCGGCACCCCGATCGAGGTCAACACGATCTCGATCACCGACGGCATCACGATGGGCACCGAGGGCATGAAGGGCTCGCTGATCAGCCGCGAGGTGGTGGCGGATTCGGTGGAGCTGGTGGCCCGCAGCCACATGTTCGACGGCATCGTGACCATCTCGGGCTGCGACAAGACCATCCCCGCGATGACCATGGTGCTCGGCCGGCTCGACATCCCGGGCCTCATGCTCTACTGCGGCTCGATCATGTTCGGCCGCTGCGCCGGCTCCACCGGCCCGTTCGCGAACCGCAACCTGACGATCCAGGACGTGTTCGAGGCCATCGGCGCGCTGAACGCGGGCAAGATCTCGATGGAGCAGTTCATGGACGTGGAGGATCACGCGTGCCCCGGCGCGGGCGCCTGCGGCGGACAGTTCACCGCCAACACCATGGCCACCGCCTACGAGATGCTCGGCATGTCCCCGATGGGCTGGAACGACATCCCGGCCACCGATCCCCGGAAGGAAGAGGTGGCCTTCGAGTCGGGCAAGCTGGTGATGGACCTCGTCCGCAAGGGGCTGACCCCGCGGCGGGTCGTGACCCGCAAGAGCTTCGAGAACTCCATCGCGGGGGTCATGGCCACCGGCGGGTCCACCAACGCGGTACTGCACCTCATGGCCACCGCCCGCGACTTCGGCGTGAAGCTCGCCATCGAAGACTTCGACCGGATCTCGCGGAAGACCCCCGTGCTCGCCGATCTCAAGCCGTGGGGCAACTACACCGCGCCCGAGATGTACGACGCGGGCGGCATGGCGGTGGTGGGCAAGCGCCTGCTCGAGGCGGGGCTGCTCCACGGGGGCGAGAAGACGGTGACCGGACGCACGATCGGCGAGGAGGTGAAGGCGGCCGCGGAGCCGGCGGGCCAGCAGGTGATCAAGCCGCTCGCCAAGGCCTTGAAGCCGGAGGGCGGCATCGCGATCCTGCGCGGTAACCTGGCCCCCGGCGGCTGCGTGATCAAGCTCTCCGGCCAGAAGAAGTACTCGCACCGCGGGCCCGCCCGGGTCTTCGAGGTCGAGGAGGACGCCTTCCAGGCCATCAAGAAGGGCAAGATCAAGCCCAACGACGTGATCGTGATCCGCTACGAGGGCCCGAAGGGCGGGCCGGGCATGCGCGAGATGCTGCACGTCTCGGGCGCCCTGCAAGGCGCGGGGCTGGGCGAGAGCGTGGCCCTCATGACCGATGGCCGGTTCTCGGGCGCCACCCACGGGTTCATGATCGGCCACATCGTCCCCGAAGCGGCCGACCGCGGCCCCATCGCGGCGGTGCGGAACGGCGATATCATCAACATCGACGTGAAGAAGCGGCGCCTCGACCTGGACGTGCCGGCCGCCGAGATGAAGAAGCGCCTCGCCAAGTGGAAGGCGCCCAAGCCGCGCTTCACGACCGGCGTCTTCGCCAAGTACGCGGCCACCGTCTCCGACGCCTCGGTCGGCGCCTACACCTAGAGCCGACCGGGCGGCATAGCCGATCCGGCTCTCCGCCTTGCGCCGGATCGCGACCTGATCCGCTGAGCGCCGTGCTGGCTCGCTCGTGCCCATGACCGGGGACCCCGCCTCCTCGCCGTCACTGCGACGCGTCCTCGGCCTGACCGAAGTGACCGCCGGAGGCGTCGGGATCATCATCGGCGCCGGCATCTACGTACTGCTCGGCACCGCCACCGCGCACGCCGGCGCCCTGGTCTGGGTCGCGTTCCTGATGGCCGCCGCGCTGAGCGCCCTGACCGGCCTCAGCTACGCCGAGCTCAGCTCGATGTTTCCGAGCGCGGCCGGCGAGTACGAGTACACCCGACACGCGCTGCCCGAATGGATCGCGTTTCTCATCGGGTGGACGATGATCGCGGGCCTCGTGGTGGCCGCGGCGACGGTGTCGATCGGATTCGCACGCTACCTCGGCTACTTCGTGGATCTCGACGCTCGCGCGGCTTCCCTGGGCCTCCTGGCGGCCGTCGCGATCGTGGCGATGGTCGGGATCCGGCACTCGGCCCGGCTCATGGTGGCACTGAGCGCCGTCCAGGTCGGCGGGCTCGTGCTCGTGGTGGCCATCGGGCTGCCGCACGTGGGCGACGTCGATCTCTTCACCGGTCCCGGCGTCGGCGGCGTGCTGGGCGCGGCCGCGCTCGTGTTCTTCGCCTTCATCGGGTTCGACGAGGTCATCACCCTCGCCGAGGAGACGCGGGATCCGACGCGGACCGTGCCTCGCGCCCTCCTGCTGGCCCTCGGGGTTTCGACCGTCCTCTACATCGCGGTGGCGGTCGCGGCGGTGAGCGCGCTCGGGGCCGGCGCCCTCGCCGCGTCGCCGCGCCCGCTGGCCGACGTCATGGCCCATGTGCTGGGCGACCGCGGGGCGACCGTGGTGGCGATCATCGCGGTCATGACCACCACGAACACCACGCTGCTCGCGCTGACCGCGGCGTCGCGCGTGATGTACGGGATGGCCAGGGCCGGCGCCCTGCCGCGATGGCTCGCCTCCGTCCATCCTCGCCGCGGCACCCCGGTGCGCGCGATCGTCGCGGTGGCGCTGGTCGCCGCCGTCTTCGCCGGAGTGGGCGACTTCGCGGTCATCGCGGCGGTGACGGACTTCGCGGTCTACATCGTGTTTCTCGCGGTGAACTGGACGGTGATCGTCCTCCGCCGCACGCGTCCGGACGTGCCCCGCCCGTTCCAGGTGGCGGGGTCCCTTCGCGGGATTCCCGTCGTGCCGGGCCTCGGGCTCGCGTCCGTGGCCCTCATGATGACCCAGCTGGAGGCGCGCGCGATCGCCCTGGGGATGGCGCTCTGTGCGATCGGGCTGGCCGCGGGCTGGCTGACGCGATCCCGGCGGTGATCCGCGGGAAGGTGCCCGCTAGCCGAGCCGGATGTCGAGCCACCCCTCGGCGGCGACGATCGCGCGCTCCCGCGCTCGGATCAGCACCGTCGTGGTGGCCGACTCGAAGATCGCGGGCCCCTTGACCTCCTGGCCTTCCTGGAGCCCGTCCATGTCGTAGACCGGGATCTCCAGCCACCGCTCGAGGTACACCCGGCGGCTCCGCGGCGCGGCCGGCGCGCTCACCCGCCTGGACTGCTCGGCGGGCAGGGCGGGGAGCCGCCCGATCACCGCGGCCCGCACGTTCACCAGCACCACGTCCTGCCCGGGGGCGCTGTAGGTGTAGAGCTCCTCGTGGCGCTTGTGGAAGCGCTCGACCACCCGCTCCATGAGATCCTTGGCCTCCACGTCCACCCCGTCGAGCGGCACCTGGATCTCGAAGGTCTGCTCGCCGTAGCGCATGTCCACCGAGCGGCGCACGTCCAACCGGCCCGCGAACGAGGCGCCCAGTCGCCTCCGTCCCTCCGCCTCCATCTCGCCGAAGAGCTTCCGCAGGCGCCCCGCGCCGACCTGGCCGGCCTCGCCCACGTGCGTGCGCACGAACTCGTAGCGCAGGTCCGTGGCCAGCATGCCCCAGGCCGAGAGCACCGAGGCCACGCGCGGCACCACCACGCGAGTGATCTCGAGCATGCGCGCGACCTCGGTGATGTGCAGCCCGGCCGCGCCGCCGAACGACAGCAGCGTGAAGCGCCGCGGGTCCGCGCCCCGCCGCACCGAGACCAGGCGGATGCCCTCCGCCATGTTGGTGTTGACCACGCGGTGGATGCCTTCCGCCGCGGGCAGCAGCCCCAGACCGAGCTTCGCGGCCACGCCCGCCACCGCGGCCTCCGCCGCCGCGGGCTCGAGGCGCGTGCGGCCGCCGAGGAAGCCGGCCGGGTCGAGCAATCCCAGGACCAGGTTCGCGTCGGTGACGGTGGCCGCGGTGCCCCCGCGCCCGTAGCACGCGGGCCCCGGCACCGCGCCCGCGCTCTCCGGCCCCACGTGCAGGATCCCGCCCGCGTCCACGCGGGCGATCGAGCCGCCCCCCGCCCCGAGGGTGTGGATGTCGATGCTGGGCAGCGCGACCTTGCTCGCGCCCACCGCCTTGTCGCCGGTGAGGTGCGGCTCGCCGCCCTCGAGCAGCGCGATGTCGGTGCTGGTCCCGCCCATGTCGAAGGTGATGAGGTTGCCCTCGCCGAGCAGCCGCGACGCGTGCCGGCTCCCCGCGATGCCGCCGGCCGGCCCGGAGAGCACCGCGCCCGCGGCCAGGCGCACCGAGTCCGCGATGGTGGCGACCCCGCCGTGCGACTGCATGATGAGCACGTCGCCCCCGTACCCGGCCTTGCGCAGCCGCGCGCCCAGATTGCCCAGGTAGCGGCCGAGCACCGGGCCCACGTAGGCGTTCACCACCGTGGTGCAGAACCGCTCGTACTCCTTGATCTGCGCGAGCACCTCCGAGGAGAGCGACACGTAGGCGTCGGGCAGCAGGCGCGCGAGGAGCTTCCGGGTCTCCCGCTCGTGGCGCGGGTCGCGGTAGGAGTGCAGGTAGCAGACCGCGACCGCGCCGACGCGGGCGGCGCCCAGCCGGCGGATCGCCGCCTCCGCGGAGGCCTTCGAGAGCGCCGTCTCCACGGTGCCGTCGAAGCGCATCCGCTCGGTCACGTCGAGCCGCCGCGCGCGCGGCACCAGGGGGACCGGCGGCGCCATGCGCAGGTTGTAGCGGTCGTCCTTGAGGCCCTCGCGCATCTCGATGACGTCGCGGTGCCCCGACGTCGTCAGCATGCCCACCTTCGCGCCCTTGCGCTCGAGCAGGGCGTTGGTGGCGACGGTGGTGCCGTGCACGATGAGCCCGGTGTCGGCCAGGAGCGCGGCCACGTCGGTGCCCAGCTCGGCGGCGAGCAGGCCGAGGCCGTCCATCACGCCGATGGACGGGTCGGCGGGCGTCGAGGCCGACTTCGCCAGGCTCACGCGCCCGGCGTCGTCCACGCCGACCAGGTCGGTGAAGGTGCCGCCCACGTCGATGCCGACGCGCAGCATCTCAGGCCTTCCCGCGGCGCGGCTTCGCGGAGACGAAGCCGTTGACGCGGTCCGCGGCGCGCGCCTCGCCGGAGCGGCGCGCGGGCGGCCCGTAGCCGCCGCCGCCCATGGACTCCACCAGGAAGACCGCGCCCGGCGGGATCGGAACGCCGACCTCCTTCGTCTTCAGCACGCGGGTCTTGCCGCGCGAGAGCATCCGGTAACGATGGGGGAGGCCGTCTCTTCCGCCCAGCACGCCGTAGGCCGGATAGCGGACCCCGTCGCCCGCGGTGTTGCCGAGCGCGGGCTCGGTGGTCTCCATGCGGAGCTCGAGCACCGAGCCCACCCCGCCGCGGAAGCGGCCGTCGCCCGCCGAGTCCGGCCGGAACTCGTGGCGCTTGAAGAAGAGCGGGAAGCGCGTCTCCGCGACCTCGACGCTGCCGAACTTGATGCCACCGGCGGCCTGGCCCTCGCCCGCGGTCTCCCAGCCGTCGCCCGCGGAGGACGCCCCGCCGCCACCCCGCGCGTGGAAGAGGTGCCAGATGAACTTGCGCTTGTTCCGGGGATTGACGCCCGAGATCGCGATGCGGAAGCGGCGCGACCAGCCCGCGAGCACCCGGTCCGGGCAGCTCTTCGCGAGCGCCTTGATCATGGCCTCCGCGATCTCCTGGGCGCAGTGGTTGGTCGACAGGGTCACCGGCGCGGGCGGGTAGGGCCACACCACCGTGCCCTGCCGCGCCTTCACGGTGACCGGCCGGAACGTGCCCTCGTTCTTGGGCGTGCGCGGATCGATCAGGTAGGCGAGCGCCATGTGCACCGCGGACATGGTGTTGGGGAAGGACGAGTTGATGAAGCCGATCACCTGGTCGTGGGAATCGCTCAGATCCACCGTGACCGAGTCGCCCTTCTTGGTGACGGTGGCGCGGATGTGGACGTCGTTGATCCCGTGGCCGTCGTCGTCGAGGATCGCCTCGCCCTTGAAGACGCCGTCCTTCCACCCCCGGATGCACTCGCGGCTCTGCCGCTCGGCCCCGTCGAGGATCTCCCCGATCGTCTCGAGCACGGTCTCGAGCCCGTAGTCGTCCACCAGCTTGAGCAGCCGCCGCTCCCCGATGCGGGCCGAGCCCATCATGGCCCGCAGGTCGCCCTGGAAGTCGCGCGGGTGGCGCACGTTCGTCGCCACCATCTGCAGCACGTCGTCGCGAACCACCCCGCGGTCGTAGAGCTTGAGCGGGGTGATGCGGATGCCCTCCTGCCAGATCTCGGTGGCGCCCGGGTTGTAGGCCCCGTGGGTGGCGCCGCCGATGTCGTGCTGGTGCGCCCGGTTGATGGACCAGAACACCGGCCGATCGCCCACGAACACGGGCAGCAGCACGGTCAGATCGGGCAGGTGATTGTTGCCGTGATACGGATCGTTCAAGAGGAAGAGATCGCCGGGGGCGATGCGGTCCTTGAAGAAGTCGGCCACCGAGGCCACCGCCCAGGGCAGCGCGCCCACGTGGATCGGCACGTGCTCGGCCTGCGCGGCGAGGCGGCCGCGGCCGTCGAACACCGCGGTGGAGAAGTCGCGGCTCGAGTTCAGGATCTGCGAGTAGGCGGTGCGGAGCATCGCCTCGCCCATCTCCTGCACGATGGACTCGAGGCGGTGCTGGACGACGGAGACGGTGATCGGATCGGATGCCATGACTTCCTCCTCGCGAGAGCCTCGCCCGGCTGGCCCGAACTATACATCGCCCTACGCTTTCGCGGTATACTCGCGCCCGCCGAGCATCGAGGAGCAGCGTCGCTCCCCGCCACCAAAGGAGGTAGACTCGCATGGCACACACTCGCCGGGAGTTTCTCAAGACCGCCGCCGCCGGAGCCGCCGCGACCGGGACCCTGGGCTTCCCCATGGTGACGCGCGCCCAGCAGAAGAAGCTGACCGTGTGGTGGAACCGCGGCTACTACAAGGAAGAGGACGAGGCGATGCTGAAGATCGCCGAGGACTTCCGCAAGGCCAAGAACGTCGACCTCGACATCTCGTTCACCATCCAGGAAGACCTCCTCAAGAAGATCATCAGCGCGATGACCGCGCGGCGCTGCCCCGACGTGGCGTTCTGCTTCTACAACGACTGGGAGGTCATCCCCAAGTACGGCTGGGAAGGCCGCCTCGTCGAGACCACCGACGTCATCAACCAGCTCAAGCCGCGCTACATCGAGAAGTTCCTGCCGGTGGCCAACGTCTACGACAACGTGGCCAAGAAGCGCGCCTACTACGGAGTCCCCATCGAAGCCCAGACCATGCACATCCACTACTGGCGGGATCTGTTGAAGGAAGCGGGCATGAACGACGACCCCGCCAAGATCCCGATGGACTGGAACGGCTACTGGGACTACTGGCGCAAGGCCCAGGACGCGCTCCGCAAGAAGGATCCGGCCAAGTACGGCAAGGTCTACGGGATCGGCATGACCGAGTCGTCCAGCGCGTCGGACACCATCTACAACTTCGAGATGGCGCTGCTCTCCTTCGGGGGCACCGTGTTCTCGGAGGACGGCAAGGTCGTCGCGGACCAGGGCGCCAACCGCGAGGCGATCGTGAAGACCCTGAAGTTCTTCGCCGACATGTTCAACTCAGGCTACGTGCCGCCCGACACCCTGAACTGGTCGGACGGCGACAACAACGCCAACTTCCACTCGAAGTCCATCGTGATGACCCCGAACCCCTCGGTGTCCATCCCGGCGCACCACTTCTTCAACAATCCGGACAACTACTTCAACAAGTCGGCGACCATCGAGTGGCCGGACGGGCCGGACGGCAAGAAGCCCACCTACATGGTGGCGGTGAAGACGATCATCATCCCCAAGGACTCCACCAACAAGGACGTCCCCCTCGCCAAGGAGTTCATCAAGTTCGTGCTGGAGCCCCAGCGCTTCACCGAGTACATCAAGGCGGCCAACGGGCGCTGGTTCCCCGCGTTCAAGGACGTGGCGAGCGACCCGTTCTTCTCCAAGGGCCAGGCGGGCAAGGGGGGCGCGGTGGATCCGCACCTGCCCACCGTCACCCGAATCTACCTCGAGCGGCCCACCCGGGTCTTCGAGCACTACAAGAATCCGGCGAACTCCCAGATCTACGCGGAGAACGTGTGGGGCAAGGCGATGTCGCGCACCAACGTGGACAAGTGGACGCCCGAGAAGGCGGCCGACGAGGCCATCGGCCGCGTCAAGACCATCGTCGCCCAGTGGCGGTAGCGTAGGACCCGGCCCGTGGCCAGCGGCCTCGTCTCGGCCAATCCCCGCGGGCTGATCGGCCGCTCCCTGACCGCGGCGGCAGGCATCCTGTCGCCGCGGTCGCGCAACGTCCAGGGGCTCCTCTTCTCGCTGCCCCTGATCGTCCTATTCCTCGCCTTCGTAGTCTACCCGCTCTACTTCGAGGCGACCCAGGCCCTCGATCGCTACACCTACGAGGTCCTCTTCAACGACCCGATCTACGTGCAGACCATCGTGAACACCCTGGTCTACGTGGGCATCGCGGTCAACCTGAAGCTCTTCCTGGCCCTGCTGCTCTCCGGCGTGCTGGACGACGACAGCCGCAGCACGCGCTTCCTCTCCGCGATCTTCCTGCTGCCGTGGGCGATCCCGGTGCTCCCGGGCATCCTCTCGGTGCGGTGGATGATGTCCTCGCAGTGGGGCATCCTGAACCTCATCAGCGAGGATCTGGGCCTCGGCACCCACCACTGGCTCGCCTCGCGCTGGACCGCGCTCAGCGCCCTGATCATCTTCCACATCTGGAAGTACCTCCCGTTCTGGACCGTGATCATCCTGGCCGCCCGCCGGGGCATCCCGCGCCAGCTCTACGAGGCGGGGGCCATCGACGGGGCGGGCACCTTCCAGACCTTCCGCTACATCTCGTTCCCGCTGCTCGCGGGCATCTACCTCCTCTGCTCGCTGCTCTCCATGGTCTTCACCATGGGGGACTTCACCAACGTGTGGCTGATGACCGGCGGGGCGCCGGGCGACTCCACCCACGTGCTCGCCACGCTCGCCTACCGCTACACCTTCCGGCTCGGCAAGATCGACTGGGGGGTCGGGGTCTTCGCCACCGCGCTGCCGGTGACCCTGCTGTTCATCTTCATCCTGATCCGGAAGATCAAGTAAGCGCCATGAGCAGCCGCTGGGGCGTCAATCTCCTGCGCGTCGCGGTGCTGGGAATCGTGACCGCGTGGACGATCTTCCCGATCTACTACATGGTCAGCCTCGCGATCACCCCGTGGAACGACCTGTTCCGGCCGGTCTACTTCGTCCAGCACCCGACGCTCGACAACTTCAAGTTCGTGCTCTTCCAGGAGAGCCCGTTCGTGAAGTACTTCTGGCGCTGGCTCGGCAACAGCCTGCTCGTCTCCGCCGCGGTGATGGTGGCAGTGCTCACGGTGGCCGCGATGGGCAGCTACGCGCTCGGGCGCATCCGCTTCGGGCTGGGCCGTTACGTCTCGGGGATGACCCTCTTCACCTACATCATCCCCGCCTCGTTCCTCTCGATCCCCTTCTTCAAGATCATGGGCGACTACGACCTGCTCGACACCTACTGGGCGCTCATCCTCGCGATGACCACCTTCGCGGCGCCCTACGCGCTGTGGGTGCTGTGGGACTACGCCAAGACGATCCCCAACGAGATCGACGAGTCGGCCGCGATCGACGGGGCGGGCCCGCTCGCGATCTTCTTCCGGATCTACCTGCCCCTCATCACCCCGACCCTGATCGCGGTGGGGACCTACGCGTTCTTCTTCGCCTGGAACGAGTACCTCTACGCGGTGCTGCTGCTCCAGGGCGAGAAGATGATCACGCTGCCGGTGGGAATGGGCAACTTCCTCACCACCGACGACGCCCCGTGGAACCTCCTGATGGCGCTCTCGGTGATCTACTCGATCCCGCCCGTGATCTTCTACTACATTTTCCGCCGGTACCTCACCCACGGGCTCGTGTCCGGGGCGGTGCAGGGGACCTGAGCTAGCGCCTGCCATACGCGCGAGGGAGCCGTGCACACCGTCTTCGAGGCCTTCATGGCGACCGCGGCGGCCGCGCCGGACCAGCCGTTCCTGTGCGCGCCGCCGGCGCCCGGCCGCGCCTACCATCCCGACGGCGTCGAGCTGAGCTACCGGGCGGTGCGCGCGGAGGTGCTCCGGTTCAAGGAGGCCTACGCGGCGGCCGGCTACGGCCACGGCCACCGCGTCGCGCTGCTCTTCGAGAACCGCCCGGAGTTCTTCTTCCACTACCTGGCGGTCAACGCGCTCGGCTGCGGGGTGGTGCCGGTGAACCCGGACTACCGCCACGACGAGCTGGCCTACCAGATGGACCACTCCGAGGCGGACCTGGCGGTGTCCATCCCCGAGCGCGTGG
>DATFGS010000390.1:0-2198 GCA_035249225.1 Candidatus Methylomirabilota bacterium
CGCCATCGCTTGGTGGAGCGCGTCCACCTCGGCCTCGCGGCCCACGAACGGGGTGAGGCCGCGCGCCGCGGTGGCCTCGAGGCGCGAGTGGACCTGCTCGGAGCGGACCAGCTCGAAAACCTCGACGGGCTCCGGCATGCCCTTCACCGGGACCGGGCCGAGCGGCTTGATCTCCACGTAACCCTCGGCCAGCCGCAGGGTCTCGCGCGAGATCAGGATCGAACCGGGACGGGCGAGCTGCTCCATGCGCGCGGCCAGGTGCGTGGTCTGGCCGATGGCCGAGTAGTCCATGTGCAGGTCGCTGTCGATCGCGCGCACTACGACCTCGCCCGAGTTGAGGCCGACGCGGATCTGCACGTCCACGCCGCGGCCGCGGCGCAGCTCCTCCGCGTACCAGCCGACGGTCTGCTGCATACGGAGGGCGGCGTGACAGGCGCGCACCGCGTGGTCCTCGTGGGCGAGCGGCGCGCCGAAGAGCGCCATGATCCCGTCGCCCATGACCTGGTTCACGGTGCCCTCGTAGCGGTGCACCGCCTCCATCATCCGCTCGAGCACCGGATCCAGCAGGCGCCGGGCCTCCTCCGGATCCTGGTCGGCGAGGAGCTCCATCGAGCCCTTGAGGTCGGCGAACAGCACGGTGACCTGCTTGCGCTCGCCTTCGAGGGCGTGTCGCGAGGTCAGGATCTTCTCGGCGAGGTGCTTCGGCGTGTACCCCTGGGGAGAGGGCTGCCGCTCCACCGGCTCCGGGGTCGTCGGAGAGCCGCAGGAGCCGCAGAATCGCTTGTCCGGCAGCAGCTCCGCGCCGCAGCTCGCGCAGCTCGTCACCAGCCGCGCGCCACACTCCTCACAGAACCGCACCCCCTCGCGGTTCTGGGACTGGCAGCGGGGACACTTCACCTAGCCCTCCTCGGGCGGCGACGCCAGGACGATGGTCCCGCAAGGTTAGCCCGTCCGCCGGTGGGGGTCAAGGGCCCGTCCCGTCGTTCATTGCTCCGATGGGATCAGCGGGGCTCCTCGGGTCCCAGGCGGTAGCGGCGGATGTCGGCGCGGACGTCGCGCACGGTGTCGCCCTGGATCTCGATCCGCACGTCCTGCCGCTCCACGTCCCAGTGCCGGACGGTGGAGAGCCAGCCGAAGATGCGGTGCGCTTCCGGCAGGAGCCGGCGGCCCCGGTAGATCAGGGTCGTGTGCCCGGAGGCGGGAAATTGCTCCTGGCGCTCCACGGGGGCGCCGCAGAGACCGATGACCTCGTCGAGGGTGCTCTTGCCCGGCACGATGCGCTCGAGCACCTCGCGGGTCAGGATCACCCCCGCCCGCGGATCGCGCCCGTCCCGCCACGCGCCGAGCTGCACGCGCGCGGCCACCACGTCGATCAGGCGCATGAGCCCGCGCCCCAGCAGCGGGCCCATCGCCTGGCCCAGGGCGAAGATGAGGAGCGGGGCGGCCACCAGCAGCACGGTCTGGGTGCGCGAGAAGTAGCCGAACTGCACCGCGAGCTGCTGGGGGGTGATACCGTCGCCGCGATCGAGGAAGAGCGAGACGATCTGGGTGCTGTCGAGCGTCTCGCTCAGCCGTCGGATGGAGGTGGGCGGATACACCTCGTCGATCTTGAGCCGATCGGACTGCGGGAACTGCACCACCAGCTCGGCGGGCGCGTCGGCCAGGCGCACGACGCGATCGCGATGGGCGAGGTACATCGGAAACATCGGCCGGTCGCGCACCTCATGGAAGCCGATGGCGACGCGCGACGGGCCGCCGCGCACGATCCTCTCCACCCAGCCGAGCTTCTGTGGCTTCACCAGCCCGGCCACGTGCAGCGTGAGCTCCATGAGCCAGTTCCGGTCGGCGCTCCGCGGCGTCCACGGGATGCGGATGAAGGTCGCGGGCGGGCTCAGTCCCAGCACGCCCGTCTGCACGAAGGTCACGAACGGGGCTCCGGCGGCCTGGACCTCGGTGGTGCCGTCGGTCAGCCCGCGCGCGAGCAGGCCCGCGCGGCCTTCGCCGATCACGTCGAAGCCGCGGTCCGTGACGTAACGGGCCAGCGCCGCGTCGGGCTTCTGGGTGGGCGCGTCGTTGCGGATCTCGCCCGGCCAGAGCAGGTAGATGTCCTGCGCCACGTCGGCGGCCTGCCGATCGGGCGGGAGCACGAGGCTCCACGTCACCACCACCGGCACCGGCCCCGCCTCCTCGCGCACGGT
>DATFGS010000391.1:0-12446 GCA_035249225.1 Candidatus Methylomirabilota bacterium
GACTCCGATGCCCAGGCGCAGCCGGCCGCGCGAGAGGACGTCCACCGCGGCGGCCTGCTTGGCGACGAGCGCGGTCTGCCGCTGGGGCAGGACGAGGACGCCGGTGGCCAGCTCGATGTGCCGGGTGACCGCCGCGCAGAAGGCGAAGAGGACGAAGGGCTCGTGGAAGACGTGCCGGTACGTGTACGGGCTGTCCCACCCCCCGGGGCGGTCGGGGTTGGCGCCGACCACGCTGTCGAAGGCGAGAATGTGCGTGTAGCCCATCGACTCGACGGCCTGGGCATAGTCGCGGATCATCGCGGGATCCTGCCCGATCTCCGTCTGCGGGAACACGACGCCGATCTTCACGGGCTCTCTCCGGCGCGGCTGAGCGGATCGGAAGCAGCGCGAGCTTAGTCCGGGAGGGGCGGGCGGTCAATCGACGGGACACGACGGGTCTTGCCGACCCCGGGGCCGACACAGTAGATTGCCCCGGACCGATCGCGTCGAGATCCCCTTGCCCCTGGAGGCCGCCATGACGACTACCCGTGACGCCGCCGATGTGGCTCGCTGGTTCGAGGCCGTGAAGACGGAGCTGCTCGGCCGCAACCCGTTTCGCGAGTCGGAGTACTTCAAGCGCTTCCTGGCGGGGTCGCTCACCATCCCGCAGGTGTGGGGTCACATCAGCAACCAGTACCTGCTGGTGGCGTGGTTCCCCCGGATCTTCAGCGGCATCCACGCGCGGTGCGAGGAGCTCGAGGTCCGGAAGGACTGCGCCCGCCACCTCCTGGTGGAGGACCTCGGCTACTTCCGCGGCAAGGTCGGGGGCACCCCCGACCACGTCGAGCTCTTCCGGCGGATCGGCGACGACCTCGGCTATCCGCGATCCGTCTACGACACGATCACCCCGCTGCCCGAGATGACCGCGATCCTCGGGTTCTTTCGGCGGGTCTCGCAGTCGGTTCCCTGGAACGCCGCGCTCTGCGCGACGTCGTTCTACGAGGGACAGGTGGGGGACATGGCGTCGGTGGTCGGGCCCGCGCTCATGAAGCACTACGGCTGCCGGCCGGAATGGGGTGGCTCGAACTACGCGGTCCACGCCGAGGTGGAGGCCGAGGAGTCCGGCGAGACGGAGGGCGCGGTCCTGCGCTACATCACCACCGCCGAGGACCAGCGCCTCGCCGAGGCGGCGATGCGGGAGTTCCACGACCGCATGGACGCCTACACGCGCGGGCTGGCCCGCGAGTACCTGCGCTGATGGCGCGGCGGCGGGTCGGACCGCGCGACGGCTCCCGTCGGAGCGCCGCGACGTTGACTCGAAATGAGTCGAGCGCTATCCTCGATTTCTCATGCTCCGTGGGATTCCAGTGTTGTCATGACCTGCGGGCGATGCGGCACCGAGAACGCAGCTGGGCGACGGTTCTGCGCGTCGTGCGGGGAATCCTTCCCGCGTAGCTGTCCACGCTGTCGCTTCGTCAACGGGCCTCTCGATCACTTCTGCGGAGGCTGCGGCGTCGCCCTGGAGTCGCCGCCGCCCGGCGGCAATCCCGCGGCCTACACGCCGAAGCATCTCTCCGAGCGCGTCCTGACCACCCGGAGCGCGCTGGAAGGCGAGCGGAAGTGGGTCACCGTCCTCTTCTGCGACGTGGTCGACTCCTACCGGCTCGCGGAACGGCTCGGGGCGGAAGGGATGCACGAGATCATGGATCAGGCCCTCCGGCTGATGGCGGAGGCCGTCCACCGCTACGAGGGAACCGTCAACCAGTTCCTGGGCGATGGATTGATGGCGCTGTTCGGCGCCCCGCTGGCGCTCGAGCAGCACGCGCTGAGCGGGATCTACGCCGCGCTGGCGATCCGCGAGGCGCTGCGGGCCTTCAATCAGAGCCCGGCGAACCGCGGGGGCCAGCCCCTGCAGGTGCGGATGGGGCTCAACAGCGGGTTCGTGGTCGTGGGCCGCATCGGAGACGACCTCCGGATGGACTACACCGCGGTCGGCGACACCACCCACCTCGCCGCCCGGCTCCAGGCGCTCGCGGACCCCGATGACATCCTGATCAGCGACACCACCGCGGGGCTCGCGGAGGGCTACATCCGGCTCGAGTCCCTGGGGCCGCTGGCGATCAGGGGACGCTCGGAGTCGGTGGTGGCGCACCGGGTGACGGGGGTGCGGAGCAGTCGCAGCCGCTTCCAGGTGGCGGCCGAGCGGGGGCTCACGCCGTTCGTGGGCCGGGCGCGGGACCTCGATCTGCTGAAGCAGCGCTTCGCGCTCGCGCGGTCCGGGCACGGGCAGGTGGTGAGCGTGGTCGGGGAGGCCGGAGTGGGGAAGTCCCGGCTCCTGCACGAGTTTCGGCGGGAGCTGCGTGCCGAGACCTTCACGTGGCTCGAAGGGCAGTGCTCGGCCTCGGGGCAGGCGGTGCCGTACCAGCCGATCCTCCACGGGCTGCGAACGAGCTTCCGGATCGATAGCGACGACACCGGGCCGCAGATCCGGGAGAAGATCCGGTTCGGGGTCCGACAGCTCGGGCTCGATCCGGACCCGGCGGTGCCCGTGCTGGAGACCTTGTTCGGGCTGGAGGTGTCCGGGGCCGCGCTGCAACGCCTGGATCCGCGGATGCGGCGCCAGCGGATCTTCGAGACGATCCAGGCCCTCACCGTGGCCGGCACGCGGGTCCGTCCGCTCGTCGTGGTGGTGGAGGACCTCCACTGGATCGACACGACGTCGGAGGAGTACCTCGTGCAGCTGGTCGCCGGGCTGACCGGGATGCCGCTGCTGCTCCTGACCACATCCCGGCCCGGCTACGACCTGCCCTGGGCCGACCAGCCCTATTCGGCCCAGGTCGGCCTCGATCTGCTCGAGCCGCTCCAGGTGAGCGCGATGGTGACGAATCTGCTCGGGGTGAGCGAGACGCCCGCGGATCTCGCGGCGGTGATCTGGGGGAAGGCGGAGGGCAACCCGCTCTTCGTCGAGGAGATCGTCCGGTCGATGCTGGAGCGGGGGGTGCTGCGGAGGGACGCGGAGCGGGTGCGCTGGGCGGGAACCGCGAGCGTGGATTTCCCGGCCCGCATCCAGGACATCGTGAGCGCCCGCTTCGATCGGCTGGAGGAGCCGGTGCGCCGGACCCTCCAGGTCGGCGCGGTGTCCGGCCGGAACTTCCGGATGCGGGTGCTGTCGCGGGTCGCCGAGATTCCGGAAGAGGTCGCCGCGCACGTGGAGACGCTCAAGCGCGCCGAGCTCGTCCACGAGACCCAGTTCTTCCCGGAGCTGGAGTACACCTTCAATCACGCCATCTTCCAGGAGGTGGCGTACCAGAGCCTGCTCGCGCCGCGCCGGCGGCAGCTGCATCGCCTCATCGGCGAGGCCCTCGAGGAGATGGCGTCGCCGGCGGTCTCCGAGCACTGCAACGAGCTCGCCTACCACTTCTCCCGGGCCGATGTCGCGGACAAGGCGGTCAAGTACCTGATCGACGCGGGAGACCGTGCGGCGGCCGCGTTCTCGAACCGCGAGGCGCTCGCCCTCTATCACCGGGCGCTCGAGCTGCGCCAGGGCGGCGGGCGAACGACCGAGGCGGAGCTCCTGCACAAGCTGGGAACCGTCAGCCTCCTGGTGGGCGACGCGGCGGCGAGCCTCCGGTACGTGGAGGGCGCGCTCGAGGTCTACGAGGCCCTGGGCGACAAGCGGAACGTCCTGCGCATGCATCTCGACATCTCGCGCCTGTCCACCGACGGGTACGGCGACGCGGCCCAGGAGGATCGGGCGCGTCGGCACCTGGAAGCGGTGGCGGCCAGCGTCGAGAGGGACGCGGACAGCCTCGAGAAGGGGCTGATCTACCAGCGGGCGGCGCATCTGTACCTCCACCGAGGACAGCCATCGGCGAGCCTGGACTGGGCGCACCGGGCGGTGGACCTCTTCGCGCGCCTGAAGATCCCGATGGGCACCTCGCTCGGGACGATCCTCTCGTACACCGGACGCGTCGACGAGGGCGTCGCCTACAACGAGCGGAACTGGGAGGCGGTGGTGACGGCCGGCAATCCCCTGGTCATCGCGGGCCTCGGGCACGAGCTCGCGGTGACCCTGGCGCTGGCACGCGACGTTCCGCGGGCCCGGGCGTGGGGGGAGAAGGCGTTGCCGCTGGCGCTGAAGGCCAGCCCGGTGTTCGAGGGCATGCTCAGGCGTCCGCTCGCGCTGATCTACGCCCTGTCCGGCGAGGTGGCCAAGGGCGAGGAGACGTGCGAGGCGGTCGTGCGGATCGAGCGCGAGACCCAGCTCGGGTGCATCTTCGAGGACGCGGCGAGCGTGGGGTTCTTCTACATGAGGCGCGGGCAGTGGAAGCGGGCGCGGTCCTATCTCGAGACGACGCTGGCGAAGAACCGCGGGCGGAATGTCGCCGCCTACTCGGCCTGCCTCGTCGTCCTGGGAGAGCTGGAGGGAAAGGACGGGGATCTGAAGTCGGCTCACGCGATGCTGAACGAGGCGCTCGAGATCGCGAGGAGCGGCGGCAACGTGCTGCTCGAGATCTGGGGGCTGACCGGGCTGGCCGAGGCGGCGCTGGGGATGGAGCGCCTCGAAATCGCCGACGCCTGCGTCGGTCGGGCCCTGGTCCTGCTCGACGCCGGCCGGAAGGGGAGCGCCCTGCCCGGCGGCCTCGAGATCGTGCGCGGGCATCTCGCCTCCGCCCGGCGGGAGTGGGCGGAGGCCAAAGGCCATTTCGAGCAGGCGATCGCGGCCACCCGCGCGTTCGAGCTCCGGTACGACGAGGCGCGCGCCCACCAGGGCCTCGCCATGATCGCCCTACGGGACGGGTCCGCCGAAGGCCACGCCCACGCGGTCGAAGCCCTGAGGCGGGCCAGGGGCCTGTTCCAGCAGGTCGGCGCAGATCGTGATCTGGAAGCGGTGGGCGGCACCCTCGCCCGCCTCGGCTAGCGGGGTGACGTCCCTCGGCGGCCGGACGGTGCGGCGGAAGGGAGCCCGCCGGTCAGGCCGGCATCAGCTCGGCCGCGTCCATCTCCTCGATGGCCGCGCTGCGGCGCTGCAGCCACGCCCGGAAGACCGTCATGCCCCGCTCGTTCGCCGGATTCAGGGAGCCGGTGCCGATCACGGTGTAGACGTGACAGAGGAGCAGGGCGAGCCGGTAGTCGAGGAGCGCGTCGTCGAACGTGTAGCCGGCGCGGCCGCCGGTCGCGAGCTCGTGCCAGAGGCGCAGCAGGCGCAGCTCCTCGGCCCGCCGCACGGTCGGGTCGAGGCACCCGGAGAGGAAGTAGGCCACGTCGAACGCGCCGCGCCCGCGGAACGCGATCTGCCAGTCGATCACCGCCACCCCGCCGGTGTCGAAGAACAGGTTGTCGAGGCGGAAGTCGCCGTGCCCGATCGTCATCGGCGGCCGCGTGAGGATGCTCAGGACGTCGACGACGTGGGTCCGCATGGTCTCGGTGACCTTCCGCATCTTCGGGGACACGTGACCGCCGAACATCTGCAGGAACGGCGCGACGCACTGCTGGTACGCGGGCTCGGCGCTCTGGTGCACGGGGGCGTTGAAGAGCGGTATCCAGCCCAGCCGATCGAGATCGGCGCTGGTCCACCACGCGGCGTGCAATCCGGCGAGGCTTCGGATCGCCCGCTCGGCGTCCGCCGCCGAGCATCCGGTGGCGTCGTCGCCGATGGGCAAGGCGCCGAGGTCCTCCATCAGGATCAGGTAGTCGTCGCCGGGCACGTCCATCAGGGTCGCGTAGCACCGCGGCACCCGGACCGGAACGCGGCGGGTCAGGTCCCGGTAGAAGCGGACCTCCCGCTCGAAGAAGTTGAACAACCGGCAGACCTCACGGCCGCCCGGATCCAGCGTGGGCAGCTTGCCGATGAGCGTCGACGGGGCCGCGTCGTCCGCCCCCGCGTACGTCGGACGGAGACGCGCGATCTGGCCGAGGAATCCGGCGCCCGCCCCGATCGGCTCGATCGCGAGCGCGGTGACCGATCCGGCGCGCAGCGCGCCGCCTTCGCGCAAGAGCGCGGTCAGCGCGGCGGGTGTGATCTGATCGAACCGACGCGGAATCCCCGCGGCCATGGGTGCGGGACGACTCTACTAGATGACCCCCGGAACGACAAGGAGGGCGGAGCCGGATGAGGTGCGGCCGGTGCGGGCGGGACAATCTGCCTCTCGCGAAGTTCTGCGAGGAGTGCGCCAGCCCGCTGGCCGGACGATGCGCGGGCTGCGGGACCCGGCTGACGTCGAGCGCGAAGTTCTGCTCCGAGTGCGCGCGGCCGGTCGCGGCCGCGGAGGAGCCGCTGACCGCCGCGGCCCACACGCTCCGGCCGCTTCCCGCGCTCGAGGGCGAGCGCAAGCAGGTGACCGTTCTCTTCGCGGATCTGAAAGGCTCGATGGAGCTGCTCGTCGACCAGGATCCCGAGGAGGCGCGCCGGCTGCTCGACCCGGTCCTCGAGCGCATGATGGAGGCGGTCCACCACCACGACGGCACCGTGAACCAGGTCATGGGCGACGGGATCATGGCGCTGTTCGGCGCGCCGCTCGCCCACGAGGATCACGCGGTGCGGGCGTGCTACGCGGCCCTCCGGATGCAGGAGTCCGTCGCGCGGTACGCGGAAGGCGTCTTCCGCTCGCACGGGGTGCCGGTGCAGATCCGGGTCGGGCTCAACTCGGGCGAGGTGGTCGTCCGTGCGATCGGCTCGGATCTGCGCATGGATTACACCGCGGTCGGCCAGACCGCGCACCTGGCCGCCCGCATGGAGCAGATGGCGACGCCCGGGACGGTGCTGCTCGCGCCGGCGACGCGGCGGCTCGTCGAAGGATACGTGGAGGTCGAGGCGAAGGGGCCGGTCACGGTCAAGGGACTGCCCGATCCCATCGAGGTCTACGCCCTGATCGGGAGCGCGCGGCGGACGCGGCTTCACGCGACCGCGGTCCGGGGATTGAGCCCGTTTGTCGGCCGCGAGACCGAGGCCGCGCAGCTGCAACGGGCGCTCGGCCTCGCGCACGACGGGCGTGGCCAGCTCGTCGCGGTGGTGGGGGAGGCCGGGGTCGGGAAGTCCCGCCTCGTCTACGAGTTCACCCACTCCCACCGCGCCCAGGAGTGGCTCATCCTCGAGGCGGCCTCCGTCTCCTACGGCAAGCCGACCAGCTATCTGCCCGTGATCGATCTCCTCAAGGTCTACTTCAAGGTGCACGATCGAGAAACCCAGCGCGAGATCCGGGAGAAGGTGACCGGAAAGGTCCTCGCGCTGGATCGGGCCCTCGAGCCGATTCTCCCCGCGCTGCTGGCCCTGCTCGACATGCCCGTCGAGGATGCCCAGTGGCGGTCGCTCGATCCCGCCCAGCGCCGCCAGCGCACCCTCGACGCGGTCAGGCACCTCCTGCTGCGGGAGAGCCAGGACCAGCCGGTCATCGTGGTGTTCGAGGATCTGCACTGGATCGATTCCGAGACGCAGGCTCTGCTCGACGCCCTGGTCGAGCGCCTGCCCACCGCCCGGCTCCTCCTGCTGGTCAGCTACCGGCCCGAGTACCGGCACGGCTGGACCAGCAAGACCTACTACAGCCAGATCCGGCTCGACACGCTACCGGCCGCAAGCGCGGGCAAGCTCCTGAGCGCCGTGCTGGGCGACGCTCCGGGGCTCGAGCCCCTCAAGCGCCTGCTGGTCAAGCGCGGGAACCCCTTCTTCATCGAGGAGAGCATCCGGACGCTCGTGGAGACGCAGGCGCTCGCCCGCGAGCACGGCGTGTATCGCCTGACCCGGCCGATCCAGGCCATCGAGGTTCCCGCGACCGTGCAGGTGATCCTGGCCGCGCGCATCGATCGGCTCCCGGCCGAGGACAAGCAGCTCCTCCAGACCGCCGCGGTCATCGGCAAGGACGTGTCCCTCGTGCTGCTCCACGCGGTGGCGGATGCGGCGGCGGAGACGGTGGATCGGGGGCTCGCCCGGCTACGGGCGGCCGAGTTCCTGTACGAGACGCGACTCACCCCGGATCCCGAGTACACGTTCAAGCACGCGGTGACCCACGAGGTCGCCTACCGCACCCTGCTCCAGGGGCGCCGCAAGGTCCTGCACGCCCGCATCGTCGGCGCCATCGAGCGCATCTATCCGGATCGGCTGGCCGAGCACGTCGAGCGCCTCGGGCACCATGCCCAGCGGGGCGGGCTATGGAGGCAGGCGGTCACCTATCTCCGGCAGGCCGGCGCCAAGGCGTTCGCACGATCCGCCAATCGAGAGGCGGTGACGTGCTTCGAGCAGGCGCTGACCGCCCTGGGGCAGCTGCCCGAGAGCCGCGAGACCCTGGAGCAGGCCGTCGATCTTCGCTTCGACCTTCGGACCGCCCTCTATCCGCTCGGGGAGTTCGAGCGGATTCTCGGATACCTCCGCGAAGCCGAAGGGCTGGCGAGGACGCTCGACGATCAGCGGCGCCTGGGACAGCTGTCCGTCTATCTGTGCCACAGCCTCTGCATGGCCGGTCATCCGCGGGAAGCGCTCGGGTTCGGCCGAAGCGCCCGGGACATCGCGGAATCGCTCGGCGATGTCCCGCTCCAGGTGACCGGCAACCTCTACTTCGCCTCGGCCTACATCTGCACGGGCGACTATCGACGGGCCGAGGCTTCGCTGCGGAAGGTCCTGCGCCTGCTCGAGGGCGATCTGGGCCGGGAGCGCCTGGGCCAGACCGGATTCCCTGCGGTGTCGGTCCATTACTACCTGGTCTGGACGCTCGCCGACCTGGGGCGGTTCGAGGAAGGTATCCTCCACGGCCGGGAAGGTCTCCGGCTCGCCGAGGGGCTGAATCTCCCCTACGGTCTGGCCAACGTGAACTGGATCCTCGCCTATCTCCAGATCACCCGGGGCGAGCTCGGTCCCGCGATCACTCTGCTCGAGCGCGTGCGCGGGCTGACTCGCGACTGGAACCTGGCCTTTCTCTCCGTGTTCGACACGGGCTGCCTGGGCTACGCCTACGCGCTCTCGGGCCGGATCGCCGAGGGTATCCCGCTGCTGGAGCAGGCGCTGACCGCCACCGAGACCATGGCACTGGGCGCCGTCCACCCGCTCTTCCTGCTGTATCTGGGTGAAGCCTACGTCCTGGCGGGCCGGCTCGACGACGCGCTCGACTTCGCCGCGCGCGGCCTCGCCCTGGCCCGGGAGGGCGGTCAACGCGGCTTCGAGGCGTGGGCCCTCCGCCTCTTCGGCGAGGCCACCGCCCGCCGGGATCCCCCGACGCGCGCGGCCGGCCACTACCGTGACGCGCTGGCGCTCGCCGAGGAGCTCGAGATGCGCCCCCTCATTGCCCACTGCCATCTCGGGCTCGGCAGGGTCCCGCGGCCGGCCGGAGATGGTCGACCCCCGCTGGAGCACCTCACCGTCGCCACCGCGATGTACCGCGAGATGGGGATGACCTACTGGGTGGAGCGAGCCGAGGCGGAGATCCGGCGATCGGCGCGAGCGTCGGTGCGCTCGGACTAGTCCGCCTTCTGCTATAGTTTCGGCCATGTTCGAGCGGCCTCTGCCGCGGTGGTTGGCCTGGGCGGCGGATCCAGAGCAGTTGCGGCGTGCGCCCTTTCTCGCGAGCGCGCCGCTCTTCGCCGGCCTGCCGCGCCGCCTCCTGGCCCGCCTGGCGACGCGGTTCTTCGAGAAGGTCTACCACCCGGGCGAGGTGGTCTTCGAGGAGGGCGACCCGGGCCGGGCGCTCTTCGTCGTCGTCGACGGGGCGGTCGAGATCACCCGGGCCACCGCGCAGGGCGCCTACGTGCTGAACATGCTCGGCCCCGGCGATGCCTTCGGCGAGCTGGCCCTCATCGACGACTTTCCTCGCTCGGCCACCGCGCGGATCGTCACCGTGCCGGGGCGGCTGCTCATCCTCTACAAGAGCGACTTCGACACGCTCATGGACGGCAACCCCCGGATCGCCCTGGTCGTGATGCGCAACCTCTCCCGGATGCTCGCGATCTACGCGCGGCGCACCCCGCTGCTCGCCACCGGGCCGGGGACGGCCGGTCCGTCGTGAAGCCGACGCGGATTCTCGTCTGGGGCGGCCTCCTCGCGCTCGCCTGGCTGGCCCGAGGCCTCGCCCTGCCCGTGTTCCTCGCGGCCGCGCTGGCCTATCTCCTGAGCCCGCTGGTCGCGTGGGCCGACGCCCTGGCGATCCGGCGGAGCGTGACGGTGGGCGCGCTGTTCGCCATCATCATCGCGGTCCTGGGGGGGGCGGGCTTCCTGCTCGGGCCGGGCATGATCTCCGAGGCCGGCGCCCTGATGGACCGGGTGCCCACGCTGGCGCGGCAGATCGACGTCGGCCTCGACGCCGCGGTGCGGGAGCTGGCCGAGACGGCCCCGGCGGTGCGGCGCCTCCTCCCCGAGGGCGGGAACTGGGTCCAGCGATTCGTCCTCAACCGTGGCCCCGGTGAGCCGGCCGATCTCTTCGAGCACATGGGGCATCTCTTCCTGCTGGTGATCCTGATCCCGTTCTTCGCCTTCTTCCTGCTGCGGGACATGCACCGCCTCATCGCGGTGGCCATGGACCGGCTGCCCCCGCAGCACGTGGAGACGTCGGTGGCGGTGTGGCGCGAGCTCAACGGGGTCATCGGGCGCTACATCCGGGGGCTGGTGCTGGATGGCCTCGTGGTGGGCGCGCTGGCCGCGGTGGGCCTGTGGGCGGCGGGCGTCCCCTATCCGCTCCTGCTCGGCGTCTTCGCGGGCCTGGCCAACGTGGTGCCGTTCGTCGGGCCGCTGCTCTCGGCCGCGGCCGCCGGGCTGGTGGTGCTGCTGACGCCGGGGCAGGGGCTCGCCGGGGTCGGGCGCGTGGCGTTGCTCTTCCTGGTCGTCAAGGTGCTCGACGACACGATCATCCAGCCCTTCACCATCGGGCGCAGCGTTCACCTCCATCCGGCGCTGCTGCTCGGCTCGGTGGTGGTCGGCAGCCATGCCCTCGGCGTGCTCGGCATGATCATCGCGGTGCCGGTGGCCACGGTGCTGCAGGAGACGGTGCGTCTTCTCCTGGAGCATCGCCGCGTGCTGGCGCGCCACGATCTGCGCCACCGCCAGGAGCGCCTGGTTCTCTGAAGGGCGTGGCGGGCTCGTGATGCGTCGGGGGGTGGCCGCGGTGAGCGCCGCGGCCTTGCTCGTCTGCGGGCTCTCCGGCGCGGCGCGCGCCCAGGTCCCGACCATCCCGCTACCGGCGGACCTCACGGTCGACGTGCCGGCCGCCGACGTTCCCACGAGCGTCGCGCGATTCGCCGGCGCCTGGGCCCACGGCGCCTGGGACGGCGTGCTGCCGCACGTCCTCGTCGTCGAGACCGTGGATCGCACCGGCCGCGCGCAGGTCGTGTACGCCCTGGGCGACTCCGCCGAGGTGAGCATCAGCCGCGGGTACCGGCGCGTGACGGGGCGGATCGTGGCCGACCTGCTGACCGTGGACCTGGGCGAGCGCGCCTCGGCGGAGTACCGGCTCGCGGGCGACGCGCTCCGCGGCACCTACACGAGCGGCCGGCGCCGCTACACGGTCACGCTCACCCGCGCGACGGTCGCGGCGGTGATGGCGGTGCCGGCGAGCGTGCTCGGCGTCGTCACCGGGACGACGGTGCGCATACCGATGACGGAGTCGGGTGCGGGCGGCCGGCGGATCACGCTCGAGGCGACCCTCTACCGTCCTCCGGGCGAGGGCCCGCACCCGGTGCTGGTGTTCAATCACGGCTCCACCGGCGGCGGCGCGCTCGCACACGCGATCACGATGCGCTCGACCCGGCAGGCGCAATTCTTCGTCGAGCACGGGTTCGCGGTGCTCGCGCCGATGCGGCGGGGGCGCGGAGCCTCCGAGGGCGTGCCCGCCGAGCACGAGGGCACCTGCGAGCCCGAGACCCTGGGTGGCGGGCTCGCGCGCGCGATCGAGGACGTGGACGCCGCGATGGCCCATCTGCGTGCGCAGGCGTGGGCCGATCCCGCGCGCGTGGTGGTGGCGGGCCAGTCGCGGGGTGGCATCCTGGCCGTCGCGTATGCCGCGGAGCGCCCGGGGACGGTGCGCGGCGTGATCAACTTCGCGGGCGGCTGGACGAGCGATCGCTGCGACGAGCGTGGCCGCGGCTTCAACCAGGCCACGTTCGCCTCGGCGGGGAGCCGGACCCGAGTCCCGATGCTCTGGCTCTATGCCGAGGAGGACGGGTACTACTCGGCGGCGTGGATCCGGCGCTACCACGAGGTCTTCGCCCAGGCCGGCGGCCTCGCGACGTTCCGCCTGTTTCCCGCCTTCGGCGCGGACGGCCACCGTCTCGTGGATCGGATCGAGCTCTGGCGGGATGCGGCGGACGACTTTCTTCGGCGGCTGACCCTCTCGTCGCGCTAGGGCCTGCGACGGCTACGCCCGGCCCTGGGGGCCGCCGCGGAGCTTCGGATCGAGGAGATCGCGGAGGGCGTCGCCCAGCATGTTGAAGCCGAAGACGGCCAGGCTGATCGCGATGCCGGGGAAGACGGCCATCCACGGGGCCTGGATCAT
>DATFGS010000392.1:0-2701 GCA_035249225.1 Candidatus Methylomirabilota bacterium
CCCGGCTTCGTGGGCGTCATCCAGGCGGCGGCGGTGCTCGCCCTGGCGCTCTTCGCGGTCCCGCGCGCGGAGGCGCTCTCCTTCTCCCTGCTGATCCACGCCTCGCAGTTCTTCCCGCTGACCGCGGTCGGGCTGGTGTGCCTGCTACTGGAGCATGTCAGCCTGACCGACGCCGCGCGCGCGGCGTCTTCTCAGGGCGTCTCGTCCGGGGGGTAGCGGTTCTGGCGGAGGCGGGCGAGCCGGCCCCAGCGCCGCCGCTCGACCCACTCGGTGAGCCGGTCGCCGAGGTCGATGAGCACCACCGCGCCCGCCGCGACCACGACGAGCCAGCCGAGACCGCGCAGGGTCGTGGCGCCCGCGAAGAGCAGCGCGGGGACCACGGTGGCCAGGAGCAAGGCGAGGACTCCGATGCCGAGTCGCATACCCTGAGCCTAGAGAACCACCCATAGGATCGCAAAGAAGATTGGGTGACGCGGATCGCCCGGCGGGCCGCTGTAAACGCACGATCCGGGGGACGCGTCTCATCTCGTGCGGGAGGCCCTCCGGGGCTCGATTGCCCAAACCCCTGTGAAACCAGGAGGATAGACGGATGAGGCGGGATCTGAAGCGGACCGAGCCGCCGGTTCGGCGAGCGGACGCACGGCGCCGGCACACCGGGGATCGGCGTCCGGGGTAGCCGAGCGGGCATTGGTGCCGCGTTGACAGGCGTGTGGGAAGATCAGGGCGAGAGGCGCCCGTGGAGTCGAGCGATGAACAGCTATGCCGTGCGGTCGCGGCGCGAGAGCCGGGCGCCTTCGATCTCCTGGTGGAGCGCTACCAGGAGCGGGCCTACCGGATCGCGTGGTCGGTGCTGCGCGATCGCGAGGACGCGCGCGATTGCTCGCAGGAAGCGTTCATCCGCCTCCACGAATCGGCGGGCTCCTTCGCGGGGCAATCGAAGTTCTCGACCTGGTTCTACCGGATCCTGGTCAACTGCTGCCTGGACCAGCAGCGGCGCCGGCGCGGCTGGCGGCGGCTGGTGGGCTGGCGCGACCAGCGGGCCGACCGGCCGGACGAGCCGGACCCGGTGGAGCAGGCGCCCGCGCCCTTCTCGGACCCGGTCGAGGGCATGGACGCGGAGCGGCGCATGACGAAGATCTGGGCGCTGGTGGACGAGCTGTCGCCGCAGCAGCGCGCGGCGGTCACGCTGTCGTGCCGCGAGGGGCTGGCGACCAAGGACATCGCCGCCGTGCTGAGCGTGTCGGAGGCCACGGTGCGGGTCCACCTGCACCGCGCGCTCTCCACGCTGAGGAGGCGGCTCGGAGACGAGGGATGAAGGACGTGCACGTCGACGAATGGCTGATCGATCACGTACGCGGCGATCTCGACCCGGCGGACCGCGCGCGGGTGGACGTCCACCTGGCCGCGTGCGCCGACTGCCGGGCCTCGCGCGACCGGTTCGCCGCGCTGATCACGGAGCTGGCCCGGACCGCGCCGGCCCCGCCCCCGATCCACTGGGGCGCCTATCGCGCGGAGCTGCGGGAGCGGCTCGAGCGCCGCACCTCCGGCTCGGGCCGGGTTTGGGGGTGGCTCCTCCGGCCCTTGCCCGCGCTGGTGGCGGCGGGCCTGGTGGCGGTGCTGGTGCTCGCCGGCCTTCCCGCCGGCGTGCGCACGCCCGATCCGATCGCCCTGGACAACACGATCCTGGCGACCCAGCTCGACATGATCGGGCGGCTCGATGTGGTGCAGCAGCTCGACCTGCTCGAGGACTTCAACGTGATCGGCGAGCTCGACGAGCTGCCCGAGCCCCAGAAGGGCTGAGAGACGAGCCGAGCGGTGACCCCATGGATCTGGCCCGTGGGCCTCGCGGTGCTGGCGCTGGCGGGCGCGAGCGAGGCGAGCGCGGCCGAGAGCGGCGGGCGCGCGGGCACGTCGGAGGCGGTGGACGCGGAGATGCTGAGAGACCTGGACCTGCTGAGCAGTCCCGACTACGCGCGCGATCGCGAGGTGGCGCGGCGGATGGGCTTCTTCGAGCGGCTGCGCATGCTCGAGAGCCAGCCCGCGCAGGAGGCCGCGAGCGGGCCGGGACCCGCCTCGTCGCCGCCGCCCCCGCCGCCGCCCCGGAGCGCGCGATGACCCGCCCCATCTCGCTCGTGGTGGGCGCGGCGCTGTGGCTCGCCGTCTCCGTCCCGGCGCTCGCCCAGGCGCCGCCCCCGCCGCCGCCCGCGGGCGCGCCCATCCAGGGCCTCGAGCGGCTGTCGCCGGAGGAGCGCGCGGTGGCCGAGCGCAACCTGGAGCGCTGGCGCAGCATGACCCCCGACCAGCGGGAGCGCGCGCTCGAGAACTACCGCCACTGGAAGAGCCTCACCCCCGAGGAGCGCCGGAACGCGCGCCAGAACCTGCAGCGCTATCGCCAGATGCCGCCGAGCGAGCGCGCGCGGATCATGCAGGACTTCCAGCGCTGGAACCAGCTGCCCGACGATCGCAAGCGCGAGCTCGAGCGGGCCTACGAGCGCTACCAGCAGCTCCCCCCGGAGCGGCGCCAGCAGATCCAGCAGCGCTACGAGCGCTACCAGTCGCTCTCCCCCGAGCAGCGCGAGCGGCTGGACCGCAACCTCGAGCGGTGGCGCACCATGACCCCCGAGCAGCGCCAGCAGGCCCGCGAGCAGATGCGGCAGCGCCGGCAGCAGTCGGCGCCGGCGCCGCGCGAGATCCGGCCGCC
>DATFGS010000393.1:0-3335 GCA_035249225.1 Candidatus Methylomirabilota bacterium
CGGCGGGACGAGCTCTCCGCCGCGGCGCTCGGCCGGCTCGAGCTGGCGCAGGCCCTGGCCCTGGCCCCGCGCGTGCTCCTGCTCGACGAGCCGATCGGCCGCCTGCCTCTCGAGGACCGTCCCGGGATGGCCGGGCTGATCGCCTCGCTTCGCGCCGCCGGCACCACGATCGTGCTCACCGAGCGGGAGGCGGCCGCCGCGGAGGCGGTGGCCGATCGCGTGGCCACGCTCGAGCGCGGGGCCCTGGTCCGATGAGCGCGGCGGGGCTCGCGCACCTGATCGGAAGCGTCCCGCTCGCGACCACCGAGGACGTGTTCCGCCGGCTCTCGGCCGCGCTCGGCCCCGTGCTCTCGCGCATGCCCGACGGGGAGACGGGGGAGCGCCGCCGCTGGATCTACTGGCAGCGGACCATGCTGGAGCGCCATCCCGCCATGGAGGTGGATGCGGACGCGGGGCTCCTCGAGCTGCGCCAGTGGGACGGCTCCCTGCTGCGCCGTACCGATCTCCTGCGCTTTCGACCGGGCGTGGATCCCGATGCGGTCGAGTTCCCGACCGGCTACGCGGAGGCCGCGCGGGAATCCTGGGCCGTCTTCACGCGGCTCCGCCGCGACGGCGTGGTGCCGGCGGGCCGGCGCTTCCAGGTCTGCCTGCCCACCGCGATGTCGAGCGCCTGCATGTACGTGAGCCCACGGGCGCACGACGATTACCTGCGGGTCTACGAGCGCTCGCTGCTCCGGGCGCTGGACGACATCACGGCCGCCATCCCCCACCAGGAGCTGAGCATCCAGTGGGACATCTGCCAGGAGGTGCTGGTGTTCGAGAACTACTTCCCGTCGCGCCCCGCCGACTACAAGACGCGGATCTTCGCCTTGCTCGAGCGCCTCGGCGCCGCGGTCCCGGCCGACGTGGAGCTGGGCTATCACCTCTGCTACGGCAGCCCCGCCGATCAGCACCTGGTCATGCCCAGGGACGCGGGCGTGCTCGCCGAGCTCACCCGCGCCATCGTCGCCGCGGTCCGGCGGCCGCTCGACTTCATCCACCTCCCGGTGCCGCGCGAACGCGACGACGCCGGGTACTTCGCTCCGCTCCGCGGGCTGGGCCTTCCCGCGCGCACCCGTCTCTACCTCGGGCTCATCCACCACCGCGACGCCGAGGGCGACCGGCGGCGCATGGACACCGCGCGCGCCGCGGTGGGCGGCGGCTTCGGGGTGGCCACCGAGTGCGGCTGGGGCCGCGGCGAGCCGGCGCGGCTCGACGGCCTGCTCGAGAGCCACCGGCGCGCGGTGGATTACCTCCTGGCGGGAACACCGGCCCGATGACCGACGCCAGAACCGACTCGATGCCGGGCCCCGCGTCGCACACGTTCTTCTCCCAGCGGCTCCGCCTGCACTACGTCGACTGGGGCAATCCCGACAAGCCGCCGCTCCTGCTGATCCACGGCGGGCGCGATCACTGCCGCAACTGGGACTGGACCGCGGCGGCGCTGCGGAACGACTGGCACATCATCGCGCCCGACCTGCGCGGCCACGGCGACAGCCAGTGGTCCACCGACGGCAGCTACTCGATGGCCGGCTACATCTACGACCTCGCCCAGCTCATCCACGGCCAGCGCCTGGCCCCGGTCACCATCGTGGCTCACTCGCTCGGCGGCAACATCGCGCTGCGCTACGCGGGGATCTACCCGGAAACGGTGGCCAAGCTGGTGTCCATCGAGGGCCTCGGCCCCTCGCCGCGGAAGCGCGCCGAGCGCTCCGCCAAGACGATCGCGGACCGGATGGACGAGTGGACCCGCGAGCAGCGCGGCCTCGCGGGCCGGCTGCCCCGCCGCTACGCCTCGATCGAGGACGCCTTCCGCCGCATGCAGGAGGAGAATCCGCACCTCTCGGCCGAGCAGGCGCGGCATCTCACCGTGCACGGGGTGAACCAGAACGAGGACGGGACCTATAGCTGGAAGTTCGACAACTACGTGCGGGTGTTCCCGCCCTATGACATGCGGGCGCGGGACATCGCGCTCCTCTGGTCGCGGATCACCTGCCCGACCCTGCTGCTCTACGGCAAGGAGAGCTGGTCGGGCAATCCGGCGGAGGACGGGCGCCTCGAGCCGTTCCACCACGCCCGCGTGATCGGCTTCGACCGCGCGGGCCACTGGCTGCACCACGACCGCCTCGACGAGTTCCTGAAGGTCCTCCGCCGGTTCCTCGCCTGAGGCTCAGCGCGGCAGCCGCGAGACGAACGACGCGACCGCCGCGCCGATCTCGTGCGGCGAGTCCTCCTGGACGAAGTGGCTGCCCCGCACCGTGATCTCCTGCTGATTGGGCCACGTCCGGCAGAAGTCGCGCTGCGGACCGGTGAGGATGACCCCCGGATCCGCATCGACGAAGAGCTTGGGCAGATCGGCGGCGGCGGCCAGCCAGCGGGCGTAGGCGTCCACGATGGCCACCACGTCGGCGGGCTCGCCGTCGATCGGGATCTGCCGGGGCCAGGTCAGCGTCGGCCGGCGCGACTCTCCGGGCTCGAGGAACGGGCGGCGGTAGACCGTCATCTCGGCCTCGGTCAGGCCGCGCAGCACGCTCGCGGGCAGGATCCGCTCCACGAACACGTTCTTCTGGAGCACCATCTCCTCGCCGCCGGGGGACCGCATCGCCTGGAAGATCTTCCGCGCCGGCTCCGGCCACTCGGCCCACGTCACCGGCCGCACGAGGGCCTCCATGTAGACGACGCCGCGCACGCGCTCGGGATGGCGCCGCGCCCAGTCAAAGCCCAGCGCCGAGCCCCAGTCGTGCACCACGAGCGTCACGCGGCGCAGCCCGAGCGCCTCGAACCAGGCGTCGAGATAGCGGGCGTGGTCCACGAAGCGATAGGAGCCCGCGGGCGCCTTGCCCGAGTCGCCCATGCCCACCAGATCGGGGGCGAGGCACCGGCCCCGGGCCCCGACGTGCGGGATCACGTTGCGCCAGAGGTAGGACGAGGTCGGGTTGCCGTGGAGGAAGACCACCGGATCGCCGGCGCCCACGTCCACGTACGCCATCTCGGTGTCGAGCACCGCGACGCGTTGGCGCGGATGCGGATCGGCGGCGGAAATCGGCTCGCTCATCGACGGAATGCTACACTTTCCGCACCGTGCCCGCCACCTTCGCCCGCCGCGACGAGGCCGTCGCATGATCAACGCGCTCGACCACGTGGTCATCGCGGTGCGCGATCTCGACGCCGGGATCGCGGCCTACCGGCGCCTGCTCGGCCGTCCCCCGTGCTGGCGCGCGGAGGCCGCGGGCGGCGGGGCCGAGACCGCGGTGTTCCAGCTCGCCAACGTCGCGGCGGAGCTGATCGCGCCCGCG
>DATFGS010000394.1:0-2071 GCA_035249225.1 Candidatus Methylomirabilota bacterium
CGTCGAGTACCGCGGCATGAACCTGGTCATCCCGGAGAACGACTCGGAGTGGCGCGAGCACTTCAAGCTCGCGCGCACGAGCCACCAGCTGATGCTGCGCGCCTGCAAGCAGTGCAAGCTCATGCGTTACCCGCCGAGCCATGGCTGCCCCTGGTGCATGTCGCTCGAATGGGAGTGGAAGCCGGTGAGCGGCCGGGGGCACATCTACTCCTACGAGGTCGTGCACCACGCGATCCAGCCCGGCTTCAAGGAGTGGACGCCCTACGCGGTGGTGCTGGTCGAGCTCGACGAGCAGCGCGGCGCGCCCACGCCCGACGAGGCCCTGCGCGTCATCGCCAACCTGGTGACGCCCGAGTTCCGGCCCGAGCCGGAGGCGAACGTGGCGATCGGCAAGCGGGTCCGCGTGGTCTTCCAGGACCTGGCCGCGGACTTCGCGCTGCCCCAGTTCACGCTGACCGACGAGCCGCCCGAGGGCCGCGTCTGGCGGTTCCCCGGCTAGCGAGCGCCTCGAGGCCGAGCCACACCCCGCCCTGCACCGCGAGGTGCACCGCGAGGGCGAGCAGGAACGCGACGTCCCGCCCGAGCGGCACCACGCCCACCGCCAGGACGAAGCAGAAGACCCCGAAGCTCCACATCGCGGGCAGGAACGCCCGCAGGAAGCCCACCGCGGCGGGCGCCCCCTGCTGGGCGTGGGTGAACGCGAGCAGGATCGTGGTGGCGATCGGGAACGGGGTGATCGCGCCGGACAGCCGCGGGCCGAGCCAGGCCGCGAGGCCGGTGACCGCGAGCACCAGCACGACCGCCGCGCCCATGCGCAGGGGCAGGTCCCAGGCGGGCGCGGGGGGCGGGATCGGCGCGTCCGGCAAGGGCGGCAGCGTGAACGGCGCGATCGCGAAGGCGGCCAGCGCGAGCGCCAGGCCCGAGGCCGCGGTCCAGGTCACGAGCTGGAGCGCGACGGTCAGCAGCGCGAAGGCGGTCCAGCCGACCAGCACGCAGAGCCACCACCGCCGCGCCACCGCGGTCCACGCGTAGATCACCGAGAAGGCGGCCACCGCGGCGAGCCCGGCCAGGGTGGCCTCCGCGGCGCGGGCCACGAAGGCGTCGCCCTGCTCGAGGGCGAGGAAGAAGAGCACCGGGCCCGCCACCAGCGGCAGGGCATTGAGCCAGCCCCCGATGCGCGGCCCGAAGCGCCGGCCGGCCAGGGTGACCAGGGCGATGAGCCCGGGCACCAGGACCAGCTTCAGGAGGAGGCTCACCCGCGGGTCAGGCGCGCGACGATCTCGTCGAAGGCTTCATCGGCCAGGGCGCGCACCTCGTCGCGGGTCAGCGGCTGGATCGGGTGCGCGACCATGATGGTCTGGAACGCGCTCGCCCCGAGCGCGTCGGCCTGGGCGCGCGCCGCCCGCTTGAACTCGGTCGAGATGACGGTCGCGGTGGGAATCCCCTGGTCCTCGAAGAACACGCTGTCGTGCACACTGCACGTGGTGCAGGACCCTCAGTCGGCGAGGGCCTCGATCACCGCGTCGCTGTGCCTGGCGATCTCCTGACGCAGGTCTTCGGGAGCCGGCCGCGCGAACGTGGGCTTCTTCTTCCGCACGATCGCCTTCGGATGGGCCCGCTCGCGCAGCAGCTCCTCCACGCGATCGAGGAGATGGTTGCCCTTGGCCTTCGAGATGTCGAGCAGGGTGATGGTCTTGCCGTCGAGGCTCTCGAGGCGCCGCGCGGTCTTGCGCGGGACCGCCACCGAATCGGTCGGATCCAGGAACTCGTCGTCGCTCATGACGCCTCCTCGGGCATGTGGATCTTCCTCCAGATCATGCGCGAGCTCTTGGGAAACGTCCAGCCCGGAATGACCGCCGAGAACCGCCCGGCGGTGCCCCCCGCCACCACGAACTTGAGATTGCCCGGCTCGCGGAACTTCGCGATCAGGGTGCCGTCGGTCTCGGGATGCGGGAACTTGGCGAGCACGTGGGCGGGGAGCCCTTCGCCGCCGTCCACGCCCGGGATCAGCTCCCGCACCGGCTTGCGCAGGCGCGTCCACAGGAACTCGCGCATCTCGGCCTTGCCCCAG
>DATFGS010000395.1:0-3343 GCA_035249225.1 Candidatus Methylomirabilota bacterium
CAACCTGAACCGCTTCCCGTTCGAGAAGGTGATCTCGCACGTGTTCCCGCTCGAGCGCATCTCGGAGGCCTTCGCCCAGGCCGACTGGGCCCGCCGCGGCAACGACCCCGCCGGCATCTCCCGCGCCGCGATCTCGATGTAGAGCGCCTCACTCCTCAGATGCGGTAGCGGCGGATCAGGGTCTGGTCGAGCGCGAGGTCGAAGCCGGGGCCGTCGGGAATCGGGAACAGGCCGTCCTTGACCGGGGGACGGTTGGCCCAGAGGGTCTGCCAGGCCGGGTCGCGCTCGGGATCGGCGAAGCACTCCACGTAGGTGCCGTGGGGCACCGCGGCCAGCAGGTGGCCCGCGATCTGCGGCTCCTCGTGGTGGGCCATCTTCACGCCGGCGGCCTCGCAGAGCGCGGCGGCCCGGCGCCACTCGGTGACGCCGCCGCCCTCGGAGGCGTCGAAGTTCACCAGGTCCACCGCGCCCGCGTCCAGCAGGCGCCGCACCGCGTGACTGGTGATCTCGGACTGGCCCGCGGTGACCGGGATGCGCGTGGCCCGTCGCACCTCCGCCATCATGCGGGCGTCGTCGTGCCAGTGGCACGGCTCCTCGAACCACGCGATGCCGAGCGGCTCGACGAGGTGCGCGAACCGCACCGCGTCCTCCACCGACCAGCCCCGGTTGGCGTCCACCGCGAGGACGAAGTCCGGGCCCGCGGCGCGGCGGGCCGCCGCGACCCGCTCCGCGTCGGCCTCCGGCGCGAGGCCGCCCACCTTGAACTTGCAGCCCGCCATGCCGGCCTCGCGGTAGCTCTCCATCTCGCGGCCGACGTCGGCCAGGGTCTTGCCCTCGCGGTAGTAGCCGCCGATGGAGATGATGGGCAGCCGCCGCGGCGGCCGGCCGCCGAGCAGCGCGCACACGCTCTGGCCGCGCGCCTTGCCGACCAGGTCCCAGATCGCGCAGTCCACGCAGGCGATCGCCTCCATCAGCGTCTTGCGGTCGCGGCTGCCGTGCGAGAGGGCGAAGAGGCGATCCCAGATGCGCTCGCCGTCGAGGAGGTCGCGGCCGCGCAGCAGGGGACCCAGCTCGTCGTGGATCAGCCGGACGATCTCGCCGCCGTGCTCGCGGTTGTCCCCGTTGTAGACCTCGCTGACGAGGCCCTCGTCGGTGCGCAGGCGGGTGACCACGGTGGAGCGCTTGAGGACCGCGTAGGTGCTCCCGCCGAAGTTCCGCGTGAGCGGGATGTCGATCGCGATCGCCTCGATGCTGTGGCAGCGCATCCCGCTCCCGGAACTGTCGGAATCCAGGACCCGACCCCGTTCAGGCGGCGGGCAGGGCCGCGAGCGCTTTGCGGAAGCGGGAGGCCTGGCCGATCAGGTCCTGATCGAACGGGGCGGTGGAGGGCCCCTTGTCGATCTTCACCACCACGATGAACGGGCCGTCCTCCTTCAGGATGCGGTCGACCGCCCGCTCCAGCTCCTCCTGGGTGCGGACCTCGATGCCCTTCTCGACGCCGGCGCCGCGCGCGATGCCGACGAGGCTCGCCTTCCGGGCGGTCGCGGTGGCCTGGCCGCCGGTGGTCTGGTGCACCTCGTTGTCCCACACCATCAGCACGTAGTTCTTCGGGGCTTCCGCCGCGATGGTGCAGAGCGAGCCCAGGTTCATGAGGAGCGAGCCGTCGCCGTCCAGGCAGATCACGCGGACGTCGGGACGGCCGATCGCGATGCCGAGGCCGATCGACGAGCACTGGCCCATCGCCCCGAACGTGTAGCAGTTGAGCGGCCGGTCGGCGATGGCGAGCAGGTCGAGGGAGGCCTGGCCCAGGTTCGAGACCACGACCTCGTTCTGGAGGCGAGAAGCGAGGTACTTGGTGGCGCCGGCGCGCGTGAGCGGGCTCATCCTCGCTTGCCTCCGGTGAGCTCGGACGGCAGCACGATGGCCACCGGCTGCGAGCTCACGTAGCAGAGCTTGACCAGCCCGTCGGTCTGATGTTCCAGCTCCGCGATCGACATCGGCCGGATCCATCGGATGCCGAGCGCGTCGAGGATGTGGGTGACCGCCCGGCCCATCGGCACCTGGGCGGGGTTGAACTCGCCGAGGTCGCCGCGGTGGCTCATCACCAGCACCATCGGGATCAGGCTCGCCATGTTCAGCGAGGCGAGCGCGTTGGCGCAGTTGCCGAGGCCGCTGTTCTGCATCAGCAGCGCGCCGCGGTGCCCGGCGAGCCAGGCGCCGGAGAGCAGGCCGACCGCTTCTTCCTCTCTGGTAGTCGTGACCACGCGGCACTCGGGATCGGCCCAGAGCTCGTCCAGCACGTGGCTCACGATGTAGTCGGGGACGGTCGCGAACAACCGGATCCCGTTGCGGCGCAGCACGTCCGCGACGTGCTGCGCCCAGCTCGGCTCGGCCATTGCGGATCGCTCCTGGTCGGGGTCTAGCTGGGGACGATCGCGGCGCGGGTCACGTGGCCCTTGTCCTGCTGGACGAAGGCCTCCTCGATCGCTTCGAGCGGGAACTTGTGCGAGATGATCCGGTTCCACGGATAGCGTCCGCGGGTGCGGGTCATCATGTCGAGCGCTCCGCGCAGGTGCTCGGCCTCGTAGTGGGAGAGGCCGATGATGCGGCGGTTGCCGAAGATGATCCAGGCCGGATCGAACTCGGCCTTCCAGCCCACGTTGATGTTGCCGATCTCGACGTAGGTGCCTTCCGGCGCGGTCATGCGCAGCCCCTCGTCCACCACCTTGGGGTTGCCCACCAGCTCCATGACCACGTCGCCGCCCCAGTCGTCGGTCAGCTTCTTGACCGCCTTGATGCGGTCGTCCGGTGTCTTGTGCTCGCGCATGTCCACCACGTCGGTGGCCCCAAACGAGCGCGCGAGGGTCAGTCGCTCCTCCACCCCGTCGATGACGATGACGCGCGCCGCCCCCATCTCCTTCGCGACCGCGCACGCGTAGACGCCCAGACCGCCCGCGCCCTGGATCACCACTGTCTGCCCCGCCCGCACCGCCGCGATGTCGAGGCCCGCGTAGACCTGGGAGAAGGCGCAGTTCACGCCCGCCGCCATGTCGTCGGTGATGTCGTCGGCCAGCTTGAAGACCGCGTGGTTGGGCCGCAGGTAGAAGTACTCGCCGAAGCCGCCCTGGAAGTGCGGCCACACCTCGCAGGAGACGAGGAAGTTCGCCTGACGCACCGGGCAGGACTTGGTCTTGCCCTTGAGGCACATGCGGCAGCGCCCGCACGGGAAGAAGAAGCGATAGGCCACCCGGTCGCCCACCGCGAGCGGGCGGCCCGCCGAGTCGGTGGTGACGCCGGGGCCGAGCTTGGCCACGCGCCCCACGTGCTCGTGCCCGGTGTTGAG
>DATFGS010000396.1:0-2537 GCA_035249225.1 Candidatus Methylomirabilota bacterium
CGTGGAGAGCAGGATGCCCACGCCGAGCGTGCCCATCATGAAGACGAGCGAGAGCGCGTAGAGCAGCGGCAGGCTGCCGCGGATCGGCACGTCGAAGACGTAATGGGCGACCAGCAGGGCCATGGTCATCTGCCCGAAGGCCACCAGCAGGTTCGGGACGATCTTGCCGAGCAGGAGCTCCCAGCGGCGGATCGGGCTCACGATCAGCGCCTCCAGCGTGCCCTTCTCCCGCTCGCGGACGACCGAGACCGCCATCGCGGTGATCGTGGTCTGCATGAGGAGTGCGCCGATCAGCCCCGGCACGATGAAGATGGCCGAGACGAGGTCGGGGTTGTACCAGGCGCGGACGCGCACGTCGACCGGCGGCTCCACCTGGCGGGCGAGGCGCGTGCCCTCGAGCGTCTGGGTAAGCACCTGCATCGAGCGCTGGGCCCCCAGCGAGGAGGCCGCGTTCAGCGCCGAGGTCGCCACCTGGGGATCCGAGGCGTCCACGATCACCTGGATGGTGGCGTCCTGGCGGGTGAGCCGCCGGGCGTAGTCGGGCGGGATCACCACCCCGACCTTGGCCTCGCCCGAGTCGATGAGCCGGGTCAGCTCCTTGTGGCTCGAGACGCGCCGGCGGACGTCGAAGTACTGGCTGTTCTCCATCGCCTCCAGGAAAAGACGGGCCTCGAGGCTGCCCGACTGCTCGAACACCGCGGTCGGGATGTGCTTGACGTCGGTGTTGATGGCCCAGCCGAAGATGAACAGCATGGCCACCGGCACCGCGAGGGCGAGCACGAGCGCGAGCATGTCGCGCTTGAGGTGGATGAACTCCTTCACGATGATGCCGAGCAGCCGCGAGCCCACCTAGGCCCCCTCGCCCTGCCCTCTCCCCAGAGGGGAGAGGGAGAGCGCGCGGAGCTGCTCCCGCAGGCGGGCCTTGCGCTGCTTGTCCACGAAGGAGACGAAGAGATCCTCCACCGAGGGCTCCACCTCCTGCACCCAGCGGACCTCGAGCCCCTCCGCCCTCAGGTGCTGCTCGATGTCCGATGCAGTCAGGGCGTGGTCTCCCACGACCAGGCGCAGCCGCGCGCCGACCCGCTGCACCTCCTCGATCGCGTCCCAGTCGCCCAGCACGTCGGCGGCGCGGCGCAGCTCCGTGGTCTCCACCTCCATGACCGGCCGGCGGAAGGTGGTGGTCTTGATGGCCGCGGGCGAGCCCTGCGCGATGAGCTTGCCCTGGTAGATGAAGCCGAGCGTGTCGCAGAGCTCGGCCTCGTCCATGTAGTGCGTCGTCACCAGGATCGTGGTGCCCTCGTCGGCCAGCCGGCGGATCAGGCCCCAGAAGTTTCGGCGCGAGACCGGGTCCACGCCCGCGGTGGGCTCGTCGAGGAAGACCAACCGCGGCGCGTGCACGAGGGCGCAGGCCAGGGCCAGCCGCTGGCGGTAGCCGCCCGAGAGCGTGCCCGCGAGCTGGCGCTCGCGGCCGCCCAGGTCGGCGAGCTGGATCATCTGGGCGATCCGCCCCGCGTGGACCGCCCGGGGCACCATGTAGACGCGGGCGTAGAACGTGAGGTTCTCGTTGACGGTGAGGTCGTCGTAGAGTGAGAACTTCTGCGACATGTAGCCGATCACCGACTTGATCCGCTCGGGCTGCGCGACCAGGTCGATGCCGAGCACGGTCCCGCCGCCCTCGGTCGGCGCGAGCAGCCCGCAGAGCATGCGGAGCGTGGTGGACTTGCCTGCCCCGTTCGGCCCCAGGAAGCCGTAGAGCTCCCCCGCGCGCACCTGGAGGTCGAGGTGGTCCACCGCCACCCGCTTGCCGAACCGCCGCGTCAGCCCGTGGGTGACGACGGCGAGGGCGCCCGTCTCGGCCGCCGGCTCAGTCAATATCGGCATCCGCGGGCATCCCGGGCTTGAAGATGCCCTCCGGGTTGTCCACGGCGATCTTGATCCGGAACACCAGGTTCACACGCTCCTTCTTGGTCTGGACGTTCCGGGGTGTGAACTCGGCCTCCGAGGCGATCTCCGTGATGCGGCCGGGGAACCGGCGGGCCGGATAGGCGTCCACCGCGACCCGCGCGGGGCTGCCGACCTTGATCCGGCCGATCTCCTCCTCGGGAACGTAGGCCCGCACCCAGATGTCCGACGGCTTCATCAAGGTCAGGATCGGCACGCCCGGATTGGCGAGCTCGCCCACTTCGAGGTTCTTGCGAAGCACCACCCCGTCAAGTGGCGACAGGATGATCATTTCCTTGAGCCGTGTCCTGGCCATTTCGAGCGCGTTCCGTGCCTGGGCGATCTGCCCGCGAGCGGCCTCGATCTGGTCAGGACGCGAGCCGGCCTCGAGGAGCAGAAGCTTCTGCCGGGCCGACTTCTCCTGGGCCACCGCCACCTCGTACGCCTGGCGCGCCCGGTCCACCTCCTGCGCCGCGATCAGAGCCTGGCGGAAGAGGCCCTCCGCCCGGCGGAAGTCGCGCTCGGTCCACTCCCGCGTCGCGGAGGCGCTCTGGAGCGCCGCCCGGGCATCCTCCATCTCTTCGCGCCGAGCACCG
>DATFGS010000397.1:0-1156 GCA_035249225.1 Candidatus Methylomirabilota bacterium
CAGGACCCGGCCACCCGCCGCCAGATCCAGGAGATGGCGGCAAACACGGAGTGCCCGTGGACCCGCCCTCGGCTCTCGGCCCTCACCGAGGACGAGGCGCGCTATCGCGAGGAGGTGCTGGGGCGCCGCAAGTCGGTGCTCGATCTCCTCGAGGAGTTCCCGGCCTGCCCGCTCCCGTTCAATCGCTACCTCGAGATGCTCCCGCCGCTCCGCCCGCGCTACTACTCGATCTCCTCGTCGCCGCTCCAGAACGCGCGGCGCTGCAGCATCACGGTGGCGGTGGTGGACGGCCCCGCGCGCTCGGGCCGCGGCACCTTCCAGGGCGTGTGCTCGGGCCATCTGCTCCGCCAGCCGGAGGGCGCGGCGATCCACGCGTTCGTCAAGGACACGAAGTCCGCGTTCCGCCTCCCCGAGGATCCCGCGACGCCGATCATCATGATCGGTCCCGGCACCGGCCTCGCTCCGTTCCGCGGCTTCCTCCAGGAGCGCGCCGCGCTGCGGGCGGCGGGCCGGGCGGTCGGCTCCGCGCTGCTCTTCTTCGGCTGCCGGCACCCGCGCCAGGACTTCATCTACGAGGACGAGCTGCGCGGCTTCGCCGAGCAGGGCGTGGCACGGCTCTTCGCCTGCTTCTCCCGGCTGGCGGACGAGCAGAAGACCTACGTGCAGGACCAGGTGCTGCGCCAGGGCGCCGACGTCTGGAAGCTGCTCCAGGCGGGCGCGGTGGTCTACGTCTGCGGCGACGCGAGCCGGATGGCCCCGGACGTGCGGCGCGCGTTCGCGGCCATCTACCGGCAGGAGACGGACGGCGACGAGCGCGCTGCGGAGACCTGGCTCGACGGGCTCACCGCGGACAACCGGTACCTGGTGGACGTCTGGGCGGCGGGCTAGCCGCGACCGTCACAGCAGCTCCAGCAGGAGGTGGATCGCGTAGAGGCCGCCGCCGGCCAGCCCGCCCACCACCGTCCCGTTCACGCGGATGTACTGGAGATCGTCGCCCGCGTGCTCCTCGATGAGTCGCACCGCGCCCTCCGGACCGAGCGCGTGGACGCCCCGCTCGATGAAGTGCGCGATGCGGGCGTGGTAACGGTCCACCGCCTCGGTGAGCCGCTCCTTGAGCCAGCGATCGAGCGACTGCCGGAGCGCGGTGTCCTCCGCG
>DATFGS010000398.1:0-1592 GCA_035249225.1 Candidatus Methylomirabilota bacterium
GGGGAGTGGATCACCGGGCGCGGCTGGGATCAGACGCGCTGGCCCGGGCAGGCCTATCCGTCGCGCGCCTCGCTCGATCGCGCCGCGCCGGGGCATCCGGTCGCGCTCGTCCGCGTGGACGGCCACGCGACCTGGGCGAGCGGCCCGGCGCTGACGCGCGCGGGCATCACGCGCCACTCCACGGACCCGGCGGGCGGCCTGATCGCGAAGGACGCCCGCGGCGAGCCCACCGGGCTCCTGATCGACCTGGCCCAGGACATCATCCGCGGGCTGGTTCCGGCCCCGTCGGAGGAGCGCTTCGACCGGGCGGTGCGCGACACCATCGCAGAGTGCCTCGCCAAGGGCCTGACCGGCGCGCACGAGCCGGGGCTCGACCTGGGGGCGGTCGCGTCGTACACCCGGCTGATCGAGCGCGGCCAGTTCCCGTTCCGCGTCTTCGCGGCGCTCTCCGGCAAGAAGGCGTGGGGCCGCTACCGCGACGGCGCCCCCGAGACGGTGGGCGACGGGCGGCTGGTGGTGGGCGCGGTGAAGCTCTGGCTCGACGGCGCGCTCGGCTCGCGCGGGGCCGCGCTGCACTCGCCCTACTGCGACGACCCCGCGAACACCGGGCTCGTGCTGGTGCCGCCCGAGGAGGTGGAGCGGCTCACCCGCGAGGCGAGCGCCCGCGGCTTCCACGTGTGGGTGCACGCGATCGGCGATCGCGCCAACACCATGGTGCTCGACGTGTTCGAGCGCGTGCGCGCCGAGGGCGGCCCGCCCGCGCGGCTGCGGGTCGAGCACGCCCAGATCCTCACCCCCGCCGACATCCCGCGCTTCGCGCGCCTGGGCGTGGTGCCGAGCATGCAGCCCACCCACTGCACCTCGGACATGCGCTGGGCCGGCGAGCGCCTCGGACCCGAGCGCCTGGCCGGCGCCTACGCCTGGCGCTCGGTGCTGGAGAGCGGGGCCTACATCGCGGGCGGCTCCGACTTCCCGGTGGAGGACGCCAACCCCTTCCACGGCCTGCACGCGGCGGTCACGCGGCGGCCGCGCGAGGGCGCCGATCCGGGCTGGCAGCCCGGGCAGCGCATGACGCGCGACGAGGCGGTACGCTCGTTCACGGTCTGGAACGCGCGCTCCGTCGGGCTCGCGGCCGACCAGGGCTCGCTCGAGGTGGGCCGGCGCGCCGACCTGATCGCGCTCCCCGACGACGTGTTCACGTGCCCGGAGGAGAGGATCGCGGGCCTCGCCCCGGTGCTCACGATGGTGGGCGGGGTCGTCGCCCACGGAGCGGATCAGGACCTCGGCGCGAGCCGCTCCGCGAGCCGCGCGAGATCCGCCGGGTCGACGTCGGACACCAGCGCGTAGCCCAGCTCGCCGTCCCGCCACAGCACCGAGTTGAATCCGCGCGACGTCGTGACGTGGGCCTGCGCTCCGCCCACCGCCCGCAGCCCGCGGGCCGGCCAGGGCAGCCCGTCGGCGCGGAAGACGAAGAGCGAGATCGTGTGCAGGCGCCGGTTGAACACGAAGACGGCGGCCTTGCGGTCCAGGTAGTAGCCGACCGCGCCGCCCCGCAGCGGGAAGTCCTGGTCGCCGTCGAAGCGCACGACCGG
>DATFGS010000399.1:0-6811 GCA_035249225.1 Candidatus Methylomirabilota bacterium
TCATCGCCTTGATGGACGCGCTCGGGATCGACCGGGCGATCCTCGCCGGTTACGACTGGGGAGCGCGGACCGCCAACATCGTCGCGGCGCTCTGGCCGGAGCGCTGCAAGGCCATGGTCTCGGTGAACGGATACCTGATCAACAACCGCGAGCGCAACAAGCTGCCGATGCCGCCCCGGGTCGAGTGGGGGTGGTGGTACCAGTACTATTTCGCCACCGAGAACGGCCGCGCCGGGCTCGACGCGAACCGCCACGATTTCGGGAAGCTCATCTGGAAGTTCAATTCGCCGAAGTGGGCCTTCGACGATGCCACGTTCGACCGCACCGCCGCGTCCTTCAACAATCCCGACTACGTCGGCATCGTGATCCACAACTACCGCTGGCGGCTCGGCCTGGCCGACGGCGACCCCCGGTACGACGACCTGGAGAAGCGGCTGGCCGAAGGTCCCGTCATCGCGGCCCCGACGATCACCCTCGACGGCGATTCCGACGGCGTCGCGCCGGCCTCGGACGGAACCTCCTACGCCCGGAGGTTCTCGGGCCGGCGCGCGCACCGGATCGTCAAGGGGGCCGGTCACAACCTGCCGCAGGAGGCGCCGCAGGCCTTTGCCGACGCGGTGATCGACGTCGACCGGTATCAATCATGAGGCGCGCGCTCATCGCCCTGATCGCGACGACCGCCGCGCTGTGGGGGTCAACCGCCATGGCTCAGAGCGCGCGGGACGTGCGCGGGCCGGCGCCGGTGGTGCCGCTCGCCGGTCAGCCCCCGGCGCGCCTCATCGTGGACCCGCCCCTGCCCGAGTCACTGGCCAACGGCATGGTCGTCATCCAGTACCGCACCGAGCATCTGCGGATCGTGCCGGTGTTCGGCCCGAATGCCCTCGGGGTGACGCCGCGTATCGGGCACCTGCACATCACGGTCGACGACGCGCCCTGGCGCTGGCTCGACGCGAGCGGCGAGCCGCTCAGCGTCACCAACCTCGCGCCGGGGCCGCACAAGATCAAGATCGAGCTGGTCGACGCGAACCACCAGACGCTGGACCAGACGGTCGTCGACCTGGTGATCCCCCCGCGGCCCGCGACCAGGACCCCCTGACGATCTACCTGGGCAGGGCGGCGACCAGCGGCTCGAGGTTCTTCGGATCGGGCTTGAGCGTGCCGACGCCGTGCCGGCGCACCGCCGCCACCACCGCGTCGTTGACCGGCGTGGGGACGCCGAGGCGCTTGCCCTGCTGGCTCACGTACCCGTTCAGGTAGTCGATCTCGGTGCGCCGGCCCTTCATGACGTCCTGGAGCATGGACGGCCGCCCGCCGGTCAGGAACTTCACGCTCGCGGCCATGTCGGCCTCGACCGCGTCCCAGCCCTTGCCCTGCGCGGCGTCCACGAAGCGCCGCGCGTCGATGCCGTAGATGGGCTCGACCTCGTAGCCGGCCGCGCGCCCGACCTGGATCACCTCCGCGGCCACGTGGATCGCGATGCGGCGCGGGATGGGGGCGGTGCGCACCTCCGCCGAGCCCAGGCCGCTCAGCCCGGCCAGCGGGTTGGCCATGCAGTTCACCGCGAGCTTGGACCACCGCTCGCCCCAGAGATTCGTCGTCACCTTGGTGCCGGCCACGTCGTTCATCACCTTGGCCAGGGCCTGGGCCCGCGGGGTGTCCCGGCCGTCGTGCTCGCCGATCTTGAAGCCCACGGTGCCCGAGTCGGTCCGCATGGCGTGACCGGGCTCGTACATGCCCGCGCCGATCGTGATCACGCAGCCGAGGCAGCGCGACTTGCCCACCACCGAGGCCACCCGCTCGTCGTTGACCCCGTTCTGGAAGTCCACCACCACGCCGTCGGGCTGCTTGAGGTAGGCGAGCGCCATCTGGGCCGCCCACTCGGTGTCGTAGGACTTCACCGACACGAAGATCGCCTCGAACGGCGTCGCCACCCCCTGCAGCTCGTGGATGTGGAGCGCCTTGACCGGGATGAGGTGGTCCCCGCAGGTCCCGCTGAGCTTGAGCCCGCGGCTCTTCATCGTCTCGATGTGCTCCGGCCACTGGTCCACGAGCGTGACGTCGTGGCCCGCCTTGGTGAGCAGCCCGCCGACCACGCAGCCGATCGCCCCTGCTCCGATGATGCCGATCCTCATGACCGTTGGCTCCTTCGCCTGGGATAGCGGAAACACGTCGTGATGTGGTCGTTCACCATGCCGGTGGCCTGCATGAACGCGTAGCAGATCGTGGGCCCCACGAAGCGGAACCCGCGCCGGACGAGGGCCTTGCTCATCGCGCGCGACTCCGCGGTCTCGGCCGGCACCCGCGCCCCCGCGGTCCACGCGTTCTGGATCGGCCGGCCGCCCACGAACTGCCACAGGTACTCGGTGAGGCTGCCGAACTCCTCCTGCACCGCCAGCACCTGGCGCGCATTGCCCACCGTCGACTCGATCTTCTGGCGGTTGCGCACGATGCCCGCGTCGCGCATGAGCGCGGCCCGCCGGCGCGCGTCGAACCGCGCGACCCTGACCGGATCGAAGCCCGCGAAGGCCTTCCGGTAGTTCTCCCGCTTCCTCAAGATCGTGGACCAGGAGAGGCCGGCCTGGGCGCCCTCGAGCACGAGCATCTCGAAGAGGTGCCGGTCGTCGCGGGACGGCACGCCCCACTCGGTGTCGTGGTACGCGATCTCGAGCGCACCGCCCTGGGCCCAGCCGCAGCGGGTCGGCATCGTGTCCTACACCGCGTCGGGGTCGATACCGTGTTCCTTGAGCTTCTTGCGCAGCGTGTTCCGGTTGATCCCGAGGAGCTGGGCCGCGCGCACCTGGTTGCCCTTGGTCTCCCGCATCACCGCCCGGAGCAGCGGCTTCTCCACCAGCCCCACCATCAGCCCGTGCAGGTTGGCCGACGCGTGGCCGCGCAGGCCGCGCACGCACTCGTGCATCTTGCGCTCGATCACGTCCTCGAGCGAGGCGTCGCTGCCCACCGCGGCCGCCGCCGAGACCGGCCCGATCGGCAGGTGCTCGGGCATGATCACGCCCGCGGAGGCCATGACCATGGCCCGCTGGATGACGTTCTCCAGCTCGCGCACGTTGCCCGGCCAGTCGTGGCCGACCAGGCGATCCATGGCGTCCCCCGCCACCACGCGGTCCCCCAGGGAGTCGGCGTACTTGGCCAGGAAGTGCTCGGCGAGCAGCGGGATGTCGCCCCGGCGATCGCGAAGGGCGGGCAGCGAGAGCGTGACCACGTTCAGGCGATAGAACAGATCCTCCCGGAACTGGCCCGCCTTCATCATGGCCTCGAGGTCCCGGTGGGTGGCCGCGAGCACGCGCACGTCCATGCGGATCAGCTCGTGCCCCCCGACGCGCTCGAAGCTCCGCTCCTGCAGGGCGCGCAGCAGCTTCACCTGCAGCTCGGCCGGCATGTCTCCGATCTCGTCGAAGAACACCGAGCCGCCGTGGGCCAGCTCCAGCTTGCCGAGCCGGCGCTCCTTGGCGTCGGTGAAGGAGCCCTTCTCGTGGCCGAACAGCTCGGACTCGAGCAGGTTGACGGGAATCGCGGCCGCCGAGATGCCCATGAAGGGCCGCCCCGCGCGGCGGCTGTAGTGGTGCAGCGCCCGCGCCACCACTTCCTTGCCGGTACCCGACTCGCCTCGCAGCAGCACGCTGACGTCGCTGGCCGCCACGCGGCCGATCGCCTTGTAGACCTCCTGCATCGTCGGATGCCGGCCCACCAGCGCGCCGAACTCGTAGACCTCCTTGAGGCCGGAGCGGAGCGCGGTCACCTCCTGGGTGAGGCGGCGCGCGGTGAGGGCCCGCTCCGCGAGCAGGAGCGCCTCGTCGAGATCGAAGGGCTTGGCCAGGTAGTCGTAGGCCCCGTCCTGCATGGCGGCGACCGCCGTCTCCATCGTCCCGTGCGCGGTCATGATCACGACCTGCGCGTCCGGCCGGCCCGCGCGCACCTGCTTGAGCAGCGAGAGGCCGTCGATCCCCGGCATGCGGATGTCGAGCAGGATCAGGTCGAACGGCCCGCTCTCGACCTCGCGGAGGGCCGCGGTGCCGTCCTTGACCGCGGTGACCTGATAACCCGCGCCGCGGAAGCCCTTCTCCAGCACCCAGCGCAGGCTGTCCTCGTCATCGGCGATCAAGATCCGTCCTTCCGGCATGCGGCGGTTTCCTCTATCTGGCGATGGGAAGGAAGCAGGAGACCGCGGTGCCGCGGCCGGGCTCGCTCGCGATCTGGATCGCGCCGCGATGCTCGTCGATGATGCGGTGGCAGAGGGCCAGGCCGAGGCCCAGCCCCTTGTCCTTGGTGGTGAAGAACGGAGTGAAGAGCCGCGGGAGGGTCGCCTCCGGGATGCCCTGGCCCTCGTCCAGCACCTGGATCTCGGCCATGCTGCGCTGGCCGTGTCCCAGGTCCACCTTGGCGAAGAGCGGGTTCATGCTGAGCCGCGTGACCAGGGTCAGGCGCCCGCCCGCCGACATCGCCTCCACCGCATTGCGGACCAGGTTGTGGAAGACCTGCAGGATGCGGTCCTCGTCGGCCAGGATCGGCGGCAGGCTCGGGTCGTAGCGCCGCACGATCTGCACGCCGCGCTGGGCCGCCATCTCCTCGGACAGGAGCGCGACACGCTCCAGCAGCTGGTGCAGGTTCAGCGGGACCAGACGCAGGGTGACCGGGCGGCTGATGTCGAGAAGCATCTCGATGATCCGGTTGACCCGATCCACCTCCTTGAGCAGCACGTCGGTGTACTCGGCAAGGCGGGTGTCCTCGCCCATCTCGCGCGCCATGAGCTGCACCGCCCCGCGGATGGCCCCGAGCGGGTTGCGGATCTCGTGGGCCAGCCCGAGGGCGATCTGTCCGGCCGCGGCCAGCGTCTCGCCGCGCCGCACCTCGGATTCGAGCTGGTGGAGCCGGCTCATGTCGCGGAGCACCGCCACCGCCGCCTCCACGCCTCCGCTGCGGACCGCGAGCGGCGCGGTGACCACGCTCACGTGCACGGGGCGCCCGTCCCCGCCCTCGATCACCGCCTCCGACTCCGACCGGCTCTCCCCGGTGGCCAGCGTGTCGGTGAGGTGCCGCACCAGCGAGGTATCCGGCGGGAACACCTCCTTGAGCGCGCGCCCGATGGTCCGCCGCGCCGACCGGCCGAGCAGCGCTTCCGCGGCGGGATTCCAGAGCATCACGCGCAGCCCGTCGTCCACGCCCACCACCGCGTCGGGCAGCCCCGCGATGAGCGCCTCGTAGTCGAGGCGCGGGCTCACGCCAGCACCAGGTCGGGCACCGCGTTGAGCGAGAGCGCCGCGCGCTCGCCCGCCTCCAGCCGGTCGTGGCCGGCGGCCGCGATCATGGCCGCGTTGTCGGTGCAGAGCCGGCGCGAGGGCACGTGGAGCGTCCAGCCGCGCTCGCGGCACTCGCTCTCGAGGGCCTCCCGCAGCGCGGTATTGGCGGCCACCCCGCCGGTCAGCACCAGGCGCCGCACCCCGGCGCGGGCCGCGGCCTTCACCGTCTTGCGCACCAGCATCTTGACCGCGGTGGCCTGGAAGGACGCGGCGACGTCGGCGACCTGCGCGGGCCCGAGCGCGCCCGCGCGGCGCACGTGGAGCGAGACCGCGGTCTTGAGGCCGCTGAACGAGAAGTCGGACGCCCCGTCGCTCATGTTGGCGGTCGGGAACACGATCGCGCGCGGATCGCCCGCGCGCGCGACCCGCTCGACGGCGGGGCCACCGGGGAAGCCCAGGCCCAGCAGCTTGGCCACCTTGTCGAAGGCCTCCCCCGCCGCGTCGTCGCGCGTCTGGCCGATGCGCTCGTAGCGGCGCGCCTCCCGCGCCAGGTAGAGCGCGGTGTGGCCGCCCGAGACCACGAGGGCCAGGAACGGGAAGGTGGGCGGGTCGCCCTCGAGGAAGGCCGCGTAGATGTGGCCCTCGAGGTGGTTCACCCCGACCAGCGGCCGCCGGCGCGCGTAGGCGATCGCCTTGGCGGCCGAGCAGCCGATCAGCAGCGAGCCCACCAGGCCGGGGCCGTAGGTCACCGCGAGGCCGTCCACGTCGTCGAGCCGGATCGCGGCGGTCTCGAGCGCGCGGCGCACCACCGGCATCAACACCTCGAGGTGGCGGCGCGACGCCAGCTCCGGCACCACGCCGCCGTACGGCGCGTGCACGTCGTCCTGGGACGCCACCACGCTCGAGAGGATCTTGCGGCCGCCGTCCACCACGGCGGCGGCCGTCTCGTCGCAGGAGGTCTCGATGGCGAGGACGATCATGGCGGCTCGATTATCGCGCGAGTTGGGAGACCGGCACCAGCCGGAGCCCGCGCGCTTCCCACCGCGGCACGTATTCCTTCAGGAGCCGCACGGTCTGGGGATGGCCGTGGGCGACCACCACCACCTCGCCCCGCCGCTCCGCCCATCCCGCCACCTCGTCCCACCGGGCCCGATCGCCCGCCTCCCCGCGCGCGTGGTCTACCAGGATCTGGCGACGGGCCGCGCGCACGCCCGCGTCCCGCGCCTCGTCGAAGGCCACCGACTGGCTCGACGTGTACGCGTCGACCAGGAAGAGGCGCCGCGCGGCCAGCACCTCCAGCACCGCCCGCATGCGGGCGCGGTCCTCGGTGAGCCGCGAGCCCATCCGGTTCACCACCCCGACCGCCGGGCCCACCGCTTCCAGGTGACCGCCCACGAGCTGTCGGATCTCGCCGGGAGGCATCGACATCAAGAGCGCCCCCGGCCCCGGGTCCACCTCGGGGAACCGGTACGGCTCCATCGGCAGTCCGAGCAGCACCTCCATGCCCGCCCGCGAGGCGTCCCGCGCGATGGCGGCCGACAGCGGCAGCGCGGGCA
>DATFGS010000400.1:0-10537 GCA_035249225.1 Candidatus Methylomirabilota bacterium
GGCTCCGATGTGCTCGGCGAGCGTGCGCGCGAGCGCGTCGGGAAGCGAGAGCACCTTGGCCGCGCCGAAGCCGGTGGGCTGGCCGCCGCCGATGAAGGAGAGCTGGCTGATCGCAGCCTCGAGGCGCTGCCGCGGCGACAGCGGGGACGGCAGGCGCAGCACGAGGGAGACGAGCCGCCCGAGGGCCTCCGCCACCGCCATCGTGTCCGAGCCCGCCTTGCCCACCTGCACGAAGACCTCGAACGGCTCGCCGCCGCCGTTGTCGTTGACCGTGATGAACGCGGTCCCGATCGGCGTCTCCATCCGGTAGGTGGCCCCGGTGAGGCTGTGCGGACGCGGCTTGACACCGCGCTGGCCTGGCTCCGCGGCGGCGCCGTCGCCGCGCAGGCCCACGGTGAGGACCTGGCCGCCCTTGGAGCCGTCGCGGAAGACGGTGATGCCGAGGCAGCCCAGATCCCACGCCTGCCGGTAGGCCGCCGCCACGTCCGCCTCGGTCGCGCTCTCGGGGAGGTTGATCGTCTTGGACACCCCGTTGTCGGTGTGCTTCTGGAAGGCGGCCTGGTGCCGCACGTGCCAGCTCGCGTCGATCTCGTGCGCGGTCTTGAAGACCGCGCGCGCGGCGGCGGGCACGCCCTCGACGCCGGCGAGCGAGCCGCGCCGGGCCACCTCCGCCATCAGGGCCTCGCTGTGGAAGCCCTGGCCCCGGGCGAGCCGCTCGAACGTCTCGCTGAAGAAGGGCAGCACGCGCTCGCCGCCCGGCCCCTTCACCCGGTGCTCGAAGGCGAGCGCGAACACCGGCTCGATGCCGGAGGAGCACCCCGCGATCATCGAGATGGTCCCGGTGGGCGCGATGGTGGTGACGGTGGCGTTGCGCAGCGGCCGGCCGTGGCGATAGATGGAGCGCCCCCAGTGCGGGAACGGGCCGCGCTCCTCGGCCAGGCGGGCGGACTGGTCGTGCCCGCGCTCCTTCACGAAGGCCATGAGGCGCTCTGCCAGCTCGAGCGCCGCCTCGCTGTCGTAGGGGATGCCGAGGGTGAAGAGCAGGTCCGCCCAGCCCATCACGCCCAGGCCCACGCGGCGGTTGGCCTTCACCATCTCGTCGACCTGCTCGAGCGGATACGGATTCACCTCGATCACGTCGTCGAGGAAGCGCACCGCGAGGCGCACCACCCGCTCGAGCTCGCCCCAGTCGAGCTCCCATCGCCCCGCGCGCTCGACCGCGAACCTCGCCACGTTCACCGAGCCGAGGTTGCACGCGTCGTTCGGCAAGAGCGGCTGCTCTCCGCATTGGTGGACGACGAAGCCGTTGGCGATCATCGAGTGGCTCTGCGGCTCGGTCAGGTCGTAGACCGCGCGCGGGCCGGCGGGCACGACCGCGGCCACCGGATCGCTCCACTTCTGCGCGTAGGAGCCCGCGTAGCGCACCGACTCGAGCCGACGCTGCTTGTCGTTCAAGAAGCCGATCTCCCGGAGGAAGAGGCCGCGCGACTTCCCGAAGATGCCGAGCTCGAACAGGACGCCGTCGGAGCCGTAGGAGCGCAGCTCGCCCGACTTGGTCCGGTACGGGAAGAGCCCTTCGCGCGGCGCCCTCGACCGGTCCATGAGGCTGCTCTTGATCCCGAGGTTCAGGAGGAGGAGCTGCACCCCCTGGAGCAGATCGCGGCTCTTGGAGGTGAGCGCGATCCACGAGCTGTTGGTCTTGGGGTTCTCTCGAACGGTGCCGTCGGCGGAGAAGAGCCCTTGCAGGAAGCCCACCACCGCCGGACGCGGTGCCCGGAACACGCTCTCGGGCACCGTCTTGTCGCGCGCGCCCACCGGCCGGACGCCGAGCGACTCGAAGAAGCCACAGAAGAACTTGCCCGGGTACATGAGCTGCCGGACCCCGCGCGCTCGGGTCCACACCTTCACCGGCCGGCCGAACCACGATGTCACGATGCCCGCGATGCGCTCGAGCGCGGCGTCGTCCTCGGGACCGAACACGAAGCCCACCCGGGGGTAGGCGGCGGTGCGCAGCCAGCCGTCGCCCACGAGCCAGCCGAGGACGCGCCCAAGGTCGGCGCTCCAGCACTGGGGCAGGGCGTGACGGTACCGCCGGCCGTTCTTCCCGGTGAACTCGGCCGGTGCCGCCACCGGCAGGGCCGCGTCGGCCTCGAAGGCTCCCGGGTCGCTCTGGATCCACACCCGATCCACGCCGACCTGCAGGGCGCCGGCCGGCACCCAGCCCCGGTCCGTCATCAGGCGGTGATCCGGCGTGCAGGTCAGCTCGAAGCCGGCCCCCGTCCGCACCGTCACGGTCTCCCGCTCACCCGAGCGGAACGCCCGGCTGATCGGCAGGCACCCCTGCCCGTAGGCGGCGAGCGGAACGCTGTTCGTGGCTTCCCACACCATGAGCCGCGACGGGAGCAACCGCTGATCCACCTTCACCGCCAGGCCGCCCTCCCGATACCGCTCCGCGAGCGTGCCCATGCGGAGCAGGCCGCGGTCCGTCGCGACGAGGGCGTCGCCGCTGATGCATGGATTGGTCGCCTCGATCAGTCCGAGATCGGGCGTGGGATTGGCGGGGCTGCGGTTGATGCGATCGAGGAAGATCATGCCGGGGTCGCCGGTGCGCCACGCCGCGCGCACGATGCGGTCCCAGACGTGGCGGGCGCGCAGCTTCCCCGAGACCTGGCCGGTGCGCGGGTTGATCAGGTCGTAGTCCCCGTCGGCGGCGAGCGCCTCCATGAAGGCGTCGGTGGCCGCGACCGAGATGTTGAAGTTGGTGATGCCACCGTCGAGCTTGCACTCGATGAACTCGAGGACATCCGGGTGGTCCACCCGGAGGATGCCCATGTTGGCGCCGCGGCGCGCGCCGCCCTGCTTGACCGCCTCGGTCGCCGCGTTGAACACGCGCAGGAAGGACACCGGGCCCGACGCCCGGCCGCCCGTCGAGTGGACCACGTCGTCCTTCGGGCGGAGGCGGGAGAAGGCGAAGCCGGTACCGCCGCCCGACTGCTGGATGATGGCCGCCGCCTTCACCGACTCGAAGATCTCCTCCATCGAGTCGCCGATCGGCAGCACGTAGCAGGCGGAGTACTGGAGCGCGTTCTCCTTGCCCGCGTTCATGAGCGTGGGAGAGTTGGGCAGGAAGTAGCCCTCGACCATCATGTCGTAGAAGGCGGCCGCGACTTCCCCGACCGCGGCCGAGCTCCGCCCGAAGCGCGTTTCCGCGGCGGCGATGGCGGTGGCGACCCGCCAGCACATCTCCTCCGGAGTCTCCCGGACCTGCCCCTGCTCGCGGGCGAGGTAGCGCTCGTGCAGGACCCGGAGCGCCGGCTCGGACCAGCGGCCCACCTTGGACGGTCGCGTCTCGGACGGCATTACGTTCTTACCGACTCCCTCCCCCCATCCCATGGTATCCCCGGCGGGGCATACACCTGTGCGTGGGGTAGCCCACGGACTATCTCACAAACTTGACTACAGTCCAAAGGTGTTTAGAATTGGGCGGAATTGACTCCTCGAGCCGCTTCTTCCGGTCCCGAACCCGGGTGGACCTGTCCATGGCCATGCATCTTCTGAAGCGATACCGCGTCGGCCTCGTCCTGCTCGGGCTGGCCGTCCTGATCGGCACCCTCGTGACGTATCGCCTCAAGGACCAGCAGGCCCGCGCGGTGACCCGGGCCCGCCCGGACGTCCTGGTCGGAGTCCTGAGCCCGGCCCGCCGGGACCTGGACATCAAGCTGACCTTCACCGCGGACATCGTGGCCGCCCAGCAGGCCGCCATATTCTCCAAGGTGTCGGGCTATATCCGCCGCATCCACGCCGACCGCGGCGACTTCGTGAAGGCGGGGCAGCTCCTGGTGGAGGTGGACGATCTGGAGCTGCAGGCCGCGCTCCGGCAGGCCCGGGCGGCACTGCTCACCGGCGAGGCGGGCCTCGAGGTCGCGCGCTCCACCCTGGAGGGACAGCGCGCGAATCTGGAGAACCAGAAGGCGAACCTGGCCAAGGCCCGCGCGGTCGCCGACAACGACGCGCGCCAGGCCCAGCGCATGAAGACCCTGTTCGAGCGCGGGCTCGTCTCGGCCACCGACTACGAGAACGCGCGCACGACCACCGAGTCCTCGGCGGCGAGCGTCCAGGCCGCGGTCGCCCAGCTCCGCGTGGCCGAGGTCCAGGTGCTGACCCAGGAGAGCCAGGTTCGCCTCTCGGAGGCCCAGGTGGAGACCTACCGGGCCTCGCGGCAGCTCGCGGAGACCAATCTCGCCAACACGCGACTCATGGCGCCGTTCGCGGGCTACGTCTCGCAGCGCAATCTCGACAACGGGGCCTCGGTGAGCGCGGCGTCGGCGGGCACCAGCACCACCTCGGTGGGCATTCTCGTGCTGCAGGACATCGAGACCGTCAAGCTCCAGATCGAGGTGCCAGAGCGCGACATCGCGCGCGTCGCGGTGGGCGCGCCGGTCGGCATCACCGCCGATCCCTACCAGGGGCAGAGCTTCGGCGGCAAGGTCGTGCGCGTCGTCCACAGCCTCGATCCGCGCACCCGCACCATGGGCGTCGAGGTGGACATCCCGAACCCGGACCGCAAGCTCAAGCCGGGGATGTTCGCCCGAGCGGAGGTGCTCGTGGACACCCGAAAGGGCGCGCTCACCATTCCGGTGGAGGCGCTCCGGATGGGCGAGGCGCGGCCGTCGGTGATGGTGGTCCGCAACGGCCTCGTGGAGGCGGTGATCGTCGAGGTGGGCCTCTCCGACGCCCGCTTCGTGGAGGTGCGCCAGGGCCTGAGCGAGCAGGACCAGGTGATCCTGCAGGGCAAGGATCTCGTCAAGGCCAAGCAGAAGGTCCGGACGGTTCCGGCCACCGGACAGTAGCGCGCCATGTGGCTGACCCTCATCGCGCTCCGGAACGGCATCGCCATCCTCATGGCCTCCCTGGCCATCGTGGTGCTCGGGGCCACCTCGCTCGGCAAGATGCCGATCGATCTCTTCCCCAACATCAACTACCCGTCCATCCGCATCGGCACCATCTACAAGGGCGCCAACGTTCAGGACGTGGAGCGGACCGTCACGTATCCCATCGAGAAGGCGGTGTCGGCGGTGGCGAACGTCCGCTACGTCGAGTCCCGCTCGCGCCAAGGGTTCTCCGCCGTCGACGTCCAGTTCGCGTGGGGGGCGGATCTGGACGCCGGACTCACCGAGGTCGTGGCCCGCATCCAGCAGATCATGAACACGTTGCCCACCGGGGTGCAGCAGCCCTTCATCCTCAAGTTCGACCTGTCCAACATCCCGGTCTGCCTTGTGACCATCACGGGGGGCGGGCTCGACGAGAAGCAGCTCTACGACCTGGCCTACAACACGGTGGAGCCGCAGCTCGAGCAGCTCCCCGGGGTGGCTTCCGCCAACGTGGACGGCGGCAAGATCCGGCAGATCACCGTCAACCTGAACCGCGACCTGCTCCAGGCCAAGGGCATCTCGGTGACCGAGGTCGCCCGGGTCGTCAACGACTCGAACTTCCTGCTGCCGTCCGGGGATCTGAAGCTCGGCAGCCTCGACTACAACGTCTTCACCAACAACCAGTTCTCGGTGGTCGAGCCCATGGAGAGCATCATCGTCCGCCGCGTCGGGAGCACCCAGATCCGGGTGCGGGACCTCGGGCGCGTCGAGGACTCCTGGGAAACCCAGCAGTCGGTGGTACGGGTCAACGGCGAGCGCGCGGTGTACCTGCGCGTCAACAAGCAGCCGGGCGGCAACACGGTGGACGTGGTCGACGCGGTGAAGGAGCGGCTGCCCCGGCTGACCGGGCTGCCCGCGGGCATCAACATCCGGCTGACCCTCGACCAGTCGATCTACATCCGGCAGTCCATCAAGAGCCTCTGGCACGAGGCGGCGATGGGCTCGCTGCTCGCGTTCATGGTCATCCTCCTCTTCCTGCGCTCGTTCGTCTCCACCCTGATCATCTCGATCGCGATCCCGCTCTCGCTCCTGCTGACCCTCGTCGCGATGTTCATGCTCGGCCAGACCCTCAACGTCTTCACCTTGGGCGGGCTCGCCCTCGCGGTGGGCCGGCTGGTGGACGACTCGATCGTGGAGCTGGAGAACATCAACCGGCACCTCAACATCCCGGGGAAGGCCCGCGGTCCCGCGGTGCTCGACGCGGCCCGCGAGGTCGCGATGCCCATCTTCGTGTCCACCATCACCACCATCGTGGTGTTCCTGCCCACCGTGTTCCTCGAGGGTCAGTCGCGGCTGCTCTTCATCCCCCTCACCTTCACGATCTCGTTCTCCCTCTTCGCGTCGTTCCTGGTCTCGCGGACGGTGACCCCGCTCCTCTGCATGCACTGGCTCAAGCCGGAGCGGCCGATGGCCGAGCGCCCCCGCAACGCGTACACCCGCGCGCTGGCGGTCGTGACCCGCGGCCTCGAGCGCCTCGACGAGCGCTACCAGATCGCGCTGGGCTGGGCCCTCGGCCACCGGCGGGCCCTGATCGGCGCCATCCTGCTGCTGGTGGCGAGCGCGGCCGCGCTGGTCCCCCTGATCGGGAGCGAGTTCTTCCCGCCCTCCGACGAGAGCCAGTTCATCATCCGCATCCGTGCCCCCGTGGGCACGCGGGTGGAGGAGACGGAGCGCACGGTGGCCCAGATGGAGCAGATCGTGCGCACCACCCTCAAGCCAGGGGAGCTCAACGCGGTGGTGTCGACGGTCGGGGTGCCCACCGGCCGGTCCGGCATCTTCTCCCAGAACACGGGACCGCACGCGGCCCAGCTCCAGGTCTACCTGAACACGCCCGATCAGCGCACGCGCACCGACCGGGAGATCGTGGCGGCGGTGCGCCCGCGGCTGAGCGGCCAGTTCCCCGGCACCACGATGCAGGTCATCTTCGGCGGCATCGTGAGCCGCGTGCTCAACACCGGCTCCCAGTCCGCCGTCGAGGTGGAGCAGCTCGGCTACGACCTCACCGCGGCGCAGGCCACCGCCCAGGAGGTCGCCCGGGTGATGCAGGAGGTCCAGGGCATCGCGGACGTGTTCATCAGCCGCGAGGAGAACTATCCCCAGTTCGACATCGTGGTGGACCGCGAGAAGGCCGCCACCGCGGGCCTGAGTCAGCGTGACATCGCGCAGGCCGCGCTCTTCTCCCTCAACAGCAACGTGAGCGTGAACCCGTCGATCTACACCGATCCGCGGACCGGCAACCAGTACAACGTGGTCGTGCAGCTCGACGAGCCGTTCCGCTCCGCGGCCAGCGACCTGAACCGCCTCTTCGTGATCGGCGACGGGGGACGGCCCGTGCTCCTGGGCAGCGTGGCCGAGGTGCGGCAGGGCACCGGACCGGTGATGCTCGAGCGGAAGTACCAGCAGCGGATCGTGAAGATCAACGCCAACCCGGCCGGCCGCGACCTGGGTGCGATCAGCGGAGACCTGGAGGAGCGGTTCCGCGGCATGGCCTTGCCCCCGGGGTTCACGGTGCAGCTCGGCGGCCAGACCGTGCAGCAGCGCGAGGCGTTCAGCAGCCTGAAGTTCACCTCCCTGCTCGCCCTGATGCTCGTCTACATGGTCATGGCCTCGCAGTTCAAGTCCCTGCTCGACCCGCTCATCATCATGTTCTCGGTCCCGCTGGGGATGATCGGCGTCATCTGGGCCCTCTTCCTCACCAACACCACGCTCAACGTCACGTCCTTCATGGGCATCATCATGATGGTCGGGATCGTCGTGTCCAACGGAGTCCTCCTGGTGGAATACATCAACGAACTGAGGCGCCACGGCCTCGAGCTGCACGAAGCGGTGATGCGGGCGGGGCGCACGCGGCTCCGGCCCATCATCATGACCAGCCTCACCACCGTGGTCGGTCTGCTCCCCATGGCCCTCGGCATCGACGTGGGCAGCGAGGCGAACGCCCCGCTCGCCCGCGCGGTCATCGGCGGCCTGACGATCTCCACGATGCTGACCCTGGTGCTGATCCCAACGCTCTACGTGATGCTCGAGGAGCGCTTTCCGCGCCGGGTCCCGGCGCTGGAGGGCGCGACCGCGCTGCAGGGAGACATGGCATGATCCGCCGGCACTTCCCCCGTTCTCTGGTCCTGGCGCTGACTCTGGCGACGCTCTCCGGCCCCGCCACGGCGCAGACGCCCGCCCCCGCGCCCCCGGTCACGCCGATACCGCCCCCTCCGACTCCGACCGCGGCGCCGATGCCTCAGCGCGAGCCGCTGCCCGCCCCGCCCGGCATCCGTCCGTTCGCCACCCCCCAGGAGCTGATCGGCCGCGAGCTGACGCTCGAGGAGGCGGTCAACATCGGCATGGAGAACGCGCCGAAGATCATGGCGCGCATCGGTGACTACGTGGCGTCCCAGCAGCGCGTGAACCAGGCCCTGGCCCCCCTGCTGCCCCAGCTGAGCGGCGCCGGCAGCTACGGCCGGGCCCGCTCCGTCAACTCGGTGACCGGCGACGCCCTCACCGGCGATTTCGGCTCCGCCAGCGTCACCGCGTCGCAGCTCCTCTTCGACTTCGGCCGCACGTGGGCGGCCAAGAGCGTGGCCAAGTCCAGCGCGGAGGCGATCAAGGAGGTGCTCGAGGCCCAGAAGCTCGACATCTCCCAGCTCGTGAAGACCCAGTACTTCACCCTGCTGCTCTCCAAGCGCCTGGTCGAGGTCAACGTGACCGCTCTCGACCGGGCCGAGGTCAACCTCCGGAGCGCGCAGGGCTTCTTCCAGGTCGGCACCCAGCCCAAGTCGTTCGTGACCCGCGCCGAGGTGGACGTGGCCAACGGACGGGTCAACGTGATCCGGGCCCAGAACGCGGTGAGCCTCGCGCGGGTCGCGCTCAACACCGCGATGGGCATCGCGGTCAACGCCCCCACCGAGGTCAAGGATACGCTCGCGTACCAGCAGTTCCCGATGGATCGCCAGGCGCTGGTGGACGAGGCCCTCAAGAACCGGCCGGAGTACCGGCAGGTCAAGGCCCAGGCCGACGCGGCCGACGCGTTCGTCCGCCAGACCTTCCGGGATTTCTTCCCCAACCTGGTCGGGAGCGGCACCTACGGACTGACCGGCGTCACCGGCTCCCCCGCCGCCTCCTCGCGCGCCACCAGCGGCTTCTCGGACTACGGGAACGAGTGGCGGGTCGGCCTCTCGCTGAACTGGTCCATCTTCGACGGCGGCGGCAAGATCGCGCGCTACAAGGAAGCCAAGGCCAATCTCGAAGCGTCCATCGCCCGCGTGCGCGATACCGAGCTGCAGGTCTGGCAGAGCGTGGAGCAGTCGTACCTGAACCTGGGCGAGGCGGAGGAGCGCATCGGCGCGGCCCGCAAGGCGGTGGAGTCGGCCGACGAGAACTACCAGCTCGCCCGGGGGCGCTTCGACGCGGGCGTCGCCAACATCATCGAGCTCACCGACGCCCAGCTCGCCCTCACCCAGGCCCAGTCGACCGAGGCCCAGGCCCTGTCGGACTACCGGATCGCCATCGCCAACCTGGAGCGGTCCCTCGGCCGCCGGTAAATAGCCCGCGCCTCGGGCGCGTCTGACCAGCATGAAACGCCGCCTGCTCTGGATCGTCGGGATCGTGGTCGCCGCGGGAGTGATCTCGGGAGGGTATCTCTATACCCAGGGCATCGGGGCCCGGCCCGCCTTCCGCACCGCCGCGGTGTCACGCGGTCCGCTCACCTCCGCGGTCTCGGCTACCGGCACGCTCAACGCGGTGATCACGGTGCTCGTCGGCTCGCAGATCTCCGGGCAGGTCAAGGAGCTCCTCGCCGACTTCAACTCGATGGTCAAGAAGGACCAGGTCATCGCCCGCATCGACCCCGAGACGTTCGAGGCCAAGGTGAACCAGGTCAAGGCCCAGGTGGACGCGGCGCAGGCCTCGGTGCTGAACCAGCAGGCGGTGGTGGAGAAGACGCGCGCAGACCTCGAGAACGCGCGCGCCGCGTTCGCGGCCGCGCGCGCCCAGACCGCCAAGTCCCAGGTCACGGTCGTCGATTCCAGGCGCACGCTCGGCCGCAACAAGGACCTGCGGCAGCGCGGCCTCATCGCCCAGGCCGACGAGGATACCGCCCAGGCCGCCTACGATTCCGCGGTCGCCCAGGTGGAGGCCTCGAAGGCTCAGGAGGACGCCCAGGTCTCGGCGGTGCGGTCGGCGGAGGCCCAGCTCCGGGTCTCGGAGGCGATGCTGAAGAACGCGGTGGCCCAGGTCGTGCAGAACCAGGCGGCCCTGCGCCAGGCGCAGGTGGACCTCGAGCGCACCTACATCCGCGCCCCGGTGGACGGCACCGTGGTCGGTCGCAGCGTGGACGTGGGGCAGACCGTCGCGGCGAGCCTCCAGGCGCCGACCCTGTTCACGATCGCCCAGGACCTGCGCAACATGCAGGTGGACACGAACGTGGACGAGGCCGACGTGGGCCGGGTCAAGGTCGGGCAGGCCGCCACCTTCACGGTCGACTCCTTCCCGGGCCGAACCTTCACCGGCGAGGTCGTCCAGATCCGGAAGGCCCCCCTGGTGGTGCAGAACGTCGTCACCTACGACGTGGTGGTGAGCGCCAAGAATCCCGAGCAGCGGCTCCTGCCCGGCAT
>DATFGS010000401.1:0-1028 GCA_035249225.1 Candidatus Methylomirabilota bacterium
TCGTCTACCGCGGCGCGGGCACCGACGCCTTCGCCTCCGGGGCGGACATCTCCGAGTTCCAGGAGAACCGCAAGGACACCGCCACCGCGCTCAACTACAACCGGCAGACCGAGGCCGCCTACTCCTCGATCCGGGTGTGCCCGAAGCCGACCGTCGCGATGGTCTTCGGCTACTGCATGGGCGGGGCGATGGCGCTCGCGATGGCCGCCGATTTTCGGTTCGCGGCGGCCGGCTCGAAGTTCGGCATTCCGGCCGCGCGGCTCAGCATCATCTACGGGCTCGATCCGGTGCACCAGCTCGTGGACCTGGTGGGCCCGGCCTACGCCAAGGACATCCTCTACTCGGCCCGCACCGTGGAGGCGGAGGAGGCCCTCCGCATCGGCTTCATCCAGCGGCTGGTCCCCGTCGCCGAGCTGGAGGCCTACACCTACGACTATCTCAAGAAGGTCGCGGCCAATGCCCCGCTCTCGGTGCGCGGGACCAAGGCCCAGGTGCAGGCCATCTTCGAGGGCATCACCGACGCCCACCGCGAGAACCTCCGCTCGCTCGGCATCACGACGTTCGACAGCGAGGACTACAAGGAAGGCACGCGGGCCTTCCTCGAGAAGCGGGCGCCCCGGTTCCAGGGGCGGTAGCCTCTGCGGGTCACCATTCTCTCGTCGACCCCTCTCAATCCGCTGGAGGGGAGCGGGACCTTCGTCGGCATCGCGGGTCTGGCGCAGGGGCTGGCCCAGCTCGGGCACCCGGTCACCCTGCGTCCGCTCCGGCGTCGCACCGGGTTCCACACCCTCGACCGCTGGCTCTACAACGCGGGCGTCGTCCTGCGCCCCCCGCGCGAGGCCGACCTGGTTCTGGGAGTCGATCTCGACGGTTTCCTGTGGGCGCGGCGGCGCGCGCTGCCGTTCGTGTCGAGCCTCAAGGGCATCATCGCGGACGAGCTCCGGAACGAGCGGGGCTGGGTCCGGTTCCTGCTCTCGGTGCAGGCGCGCTGGGAGCGTCGCAACGTCGAGCGCGCAGACCTCGTCGTG
>DATFGS010000402.1:0-10494 GCA_035249225.1 Candidatus Methylomirabilota bacterium
CGCTGGCCGCCCGCGCGGCCGCCGCCCTCGCCCGCATCGGCGTTGAGGTGCGCACCGGCGCGGCGGTCACCCGGGTGACGTCCGACGCGGTCTGGCTCGGCGGCGAGCAGATCCGGGCGCGCACCGTGCTGTGGGCGGCCGGCGTCGCCGCCTCGCCTCTCGCCCGCTCGCTCGGGGTGCCGCTCGATCGCGCCGGTCGCGTGCTCGTGGAGCCGGATCTCTCGATCCCCGGCCACGGCATGGTGTTCGCCATCGGCGACATGTCGAGCGTCCGCGGGCCCCACGGGGACCCGCTCCCGGGCCTGGCCCCGGTCGCCATCCAGCAGGGGCAGGCCGTCGCCGCGAACGTGCGCCGCCGCCTCGCGGGGCTCCCGACCCGCCCCTTCCACTATCGCGACAAGGGCAGCATGGCCACCATCGGCCGCGCCTCCGCGGTCGCGGTGGTCGGCCGCCTGCAGCTCCACGGTCTGCCCGCCTGGCTCGCGTGGCTCTTCGTCCACATCCTGTTCCTCATCGGCTTCCGCAACCGCTTCCTCGTCCTCTTCGAGTGGGCCTGGGCCTACCTGAGCTGGCAGCGCGGCGCGCGACTGATCACCCATCCCTGGAAGCCTCGCGGCTGACCGACCACGCGCGCGAGGTGGACTGGGCCGCCCACCCCACCCCGTTGTATGCTCGGAAATGTGAGTCCGTCCCGTTGAGCACACCGACGCGGCCGCCGCTGGTGGCGTATTTCTCGATGGAGTACGGCCTGCATGAGGAGTTTCACTCCTATGCGGGGGGCCTCGGCGTCCTTGCCGGGGACTTCATGAAGTCGGCGGGCGACCTGGGGCTGCCGGTCGTGGGCATCGGGCTGCGGTGGGGCCAGGGCTACACCTCGCAGCACATCGGCGCCGACGGCTATCCCCACGACGAGTGGACCGACCAGAAGCCCGACCCCCTCACCGACACCGGCGCGCGCGTGCGCGTGCGGGTCGCGGCGCGCGAGGTCGAGTGCCGTGTCTGGCGCGTCGGCCGCTACGCGATCGCCCCGCTCTACCTGCTCGAGCCCACCGACCTGCGGGATCTCTGGATCACCCGGCGCCTCTACGATCCCCGCCCGGACTGCCGCGTGGCGCAGGAGATGCTGCTCGGCATCGGCGGGGTGCGCGCGCTCCGCGCGCTCCACCTGCCGGTCGAGCGCTACCACTTCAACGAGGGGCACGCGGTCTTCGCGGGCGTCGAGATGATCGCCGACCGCATGGAGGCCGGGCAGACGTTCCGGGAAGCGTGGCTGGCCGCGCGGGAGCGGATCGTCTTCACCACCCACACCCCGGTCCCGGCGGGCAACGAGGTGCACCCGCTCGCAGACCTGCGACGCCTCGGGGCCGGGTGCGAGCTGGTGCCGAGCGAGCTTGCCGAGATCGGCGGCGATCCGTTCAACATGACGGTGGCGGGCCTGCGCCTGGCCCACCTCTCCAACGCGGTCGCGCATCTGCACGGCGAGACCGCGCGGGCCATGTGGGCGCACGTCAAGGACGCCGCCCCCATCATCGCGATCACCAACGGGGTGCACGCGGGGACCTGGCAGGACCCGCGGATCCCCGCCTCGCTCGCCCGCGACGAGCGGCTGCTCGCGGCCAAGCGCGCGCTCAAGACCGAGCTGCTCGCGGAGGTGCGGACGCGCACCGGGGTGCGGCTCGACCCCACCGCGCCGACCATCGGCTTCGCGCGGCGCGCCGCCACCTACAAGCGGCCCGACCTGCTGCTGCGCGATCCGGAGCGCTTCGCCGCGCTCGTGAAGCAGCACCGGGTCCAGGTCCTCTTCGCGGGCAAGGCGCACCCCGCGGATCACGAGGGCAAGGCGGTGATCGCCCGGCTCGTGGCGGCGCTCCGGCAGTGGCCCGAGAGCGTGGCGTTCCTCGAGGACTACGACATGGCGCTGGGCCGGCTGCTCACCCGCGGCGCCGACGTGTGGCTGAACACGCCGCGCCGCCCGATGGAAGCGAGCGGCACCTCCGGGATGAAGGCGGCGATGAACGGCACGCTCAACCTCTCGGTGCTGGACGGGTGGTGGCCCGAGGGCTGCGAGCACGGCGTCACCGGCTGGGCCATCGGCGACGACACCACCCCGGCGGATCCGGACCCGCGCGACCTGCGCGCCCTCTACGACACGCTCGAGGGAGAGGTCCTGCCCGCCTTCGCGGACCCCGCGCGCTGGACCACCATGATGCGGGCGTCGATCCGGATGGCGGGGGAGCGCTTCAGCTCGGACCGCATGGTGAAGGAATACTTCGCCCGCCTCTACGCGGCTACGCCCGCGGAGCCGCCTCGATCCGGAGCGTGACCGAGCGCGTGGCCCCGAAGGTGGGGATCAGCACCGAGTGCTTCCCCGCGCCGCCCGCCACCACGATCATGATGTCGGTCCACGCCCGGGCGAGCGGGGCCAGCGTCTCGGGCGGCCGGTCCTTGAACCCGGCCGGATGGATCACCGCGAAGCGCTCCAGGTTCGACGGATCGAAGCGCGAGAGCGGCACCTGGGCCCGCTCCCAGAGCGCCCGCTTGAAATCCGCCTTGCTCCAGCCGCCGCCCGCCACGGTGGCCGCGTGCTCCGGCCCCAGGATCACCAGCGGCTCGCCGCCCAGGTAGATGTTGTTGGAGCCGACCGTCGCGGCGGTGCCCGCCACGGTGGTGAGGATGCCCTCGGGGGTGGACGAGCCGTGGTCGTTGATGTTGTGCGGGCTCTCGGAGGCGCACACCGTCACCGTGCTGACCTCCGCCGGGAACCCGCGCTCCACCGACAGGGGCTCCCACGGCGAGGCCGCCTCGTTCTCGGCGACGCAGTAGCTGTACTTGCCGGGATGGCCCTGGGTCGCGCGGTCCTCGCTCCCCGGGCGCGCCCCGCCCGTGTTCTGCAGCACGAGCCGCAGCGCGCGCCCGATCACCGCGTTGGCGCGATGGCCCTGCCCGAGCGCATTGCCGGCGCCGTTGATCCCGAGCCGCGCGGCGATCGGCCCGTTGACGATGATCAGCGGCGAGCACGGATGCGTGGTGGTCTGGACCGCCTGCAGGTTGAACGCGGGCTGGGCCACCGCCTCCACCGCGGCCAGGATGACCGGGAAGTGCTCGGGCAGCGCGCCGGCCAGCACCGCGTTGACCGCCACCCGCTCCACCGTCGCCCGGCCGAGCCGCGGCGGCAGGATCGCCACCAGGTCGTCGGCGGGCCGGCCGGCCCCCGCGAGCATGGCCGCGACGCGCTCGGGCGTGGCCGGGATCATCGGCAGCCCGTCGCCCCAGCCGCGCTCCATCATGACGCTCTGGAACGCGAGCAGGTCGTCGGGGACCCGGTGCCGGGCGGCCGGACCCTCCGCCGCCGCCGGCCCGGCCCCGGCCGCCGTGCCGCGGGTCAGCGCGCTCATCACCGCGTCCACCGCGTGCAGCGCCTTCTCCGCGACGAGCTTCTCGGCGATGCCCCCGATGGGATGCGGCACCGTCACGATGCCGAGATCGGGCAGCCCCTTGGCCTTCGCCTCGGCGACCGCGAGCGGGCGGAACTCGTGCGTGCCCAGGACGACGGAGGCGATCCCCCGCCCTTCCAGCTGCGTGGCGTCGTGGATACTCCACGACGTGCACGACCCTCAGTCGGCGGAGGCGGTGAGGACGGCGCCGCACTGGGCGGCGATCTCGTCGAGGACGGCGGCGGTGGCGCCGATCGAGGCGCCGGGCTTGCGCCAGATCTTCACGTCGCGGGCCCCGACCTGCTGCGCGAGCGCGCGCGCCACGCCCTCCAGCAGGACGCGGGCATTGGGCTTCGAGTTGTCGAGCACGCCGATGACCGCGCCGGCGAGCGAGGCCGGGCGCGGGGCGAGCGTCCGGGACGTGGCGGAGGTCGAGCCGACCGGGTCGAGGATCTCCATGGCCGGTATCATACCGCGGCCCGGCGGCCGGTTTCCCGCGCAAACATCGCGATGGCGAGCGCCACCGCCTCGAAGACCGCGCAGGCGGTGAAGGCGGCGGGGAAGCTCGCGGTGAGGTCGAGCGCGTAGCCCAGCGCCACCGGCACCGCGAGCCCGCCCAGGAACGAGAAGGAGTTGACCACGCCGGAGGCGGTGCCCATGAGCCGCGGCGGCACCAGCTCGGTCACCATCACGAACGGGGTGATGAGCCCGCCCAGCAGGATCCCGGCCGCGAGCGCGACCGCGGCGGCCCCCGCGAGCCCGGTGCCCGGCACCAGATGAGCGAAGGCGAGGCACACCAGCACGCTCATGACCTGGCTCACCAGGAAGATCGGCTTGCGGCGTCCGAAGCGATCGGAGAGGAAACCGGCGAGCGGCCACGAGACGATGGTGCCGCCGGTGATCAGCGCGGTGACCGAGCCGGCCGCCGCCTGGCTCGTTCCCTCTGATCGCACCAGGAAGGTCGGCAGCCACGTGAGGAGGGCGAAGTAGCCGCCGTAGGAGAAGAACGTGTAGACGTTGAACGGCCAGAGGGCGGGTAGCGTGAGCACCTCCCGCATCGCGCCGAGGAACGGGGTGGGCACCCCCGCCACCGCCGTCGCGGCGCGCTCGCGCGGCTCGGCCGGCACCAGCAGCCACACCGCGACCATGGTGGCCAGCACCGGCACCGCGAGCAGGGCGTAACCCGTGCGCCAGCCGAGCGGCCCGGCCAGGACGGGCAGGAGGAGCAGCGCGCTGGTCGCGCCCAGCCCGCCCCCCGCCGAGAAGAGCCCGGTGGCGAGGCCGCGCTCACGCGGCTCGAACCACTCGTGGATCAGGCGCAGGCCCGGCAGCCAGGTGGCGGCCGCGCCGGCGCCGAGCAGGCAGCGCGCGATCAGGCTCTGGGCGTAGGTGTGGCTCATCGAAAAGGCGATCGCGCCGACCGCCATCACGCCCATGCACCCGAGCATCACCCGGCGCGCGCCCAGCCGGTCGGTGAGCACGCCCACCGGGACCTGCATCACCGCGTAGCTCCAGAAGTACGCGGCCATGATCGTCCCCGCGGCCGCGTAGGTGAGGCTCATGTCCGCGATGAAGGTCGGGATCAGCGGCGCGAAGCCGACCCGATGCACGTGGGTCTGCATGAAGCCGGCGACGCACACCGCGAGGATCGCCCAGCGGTACGGCGTGCCGGGCCCGCTCACCGGGAGGAGGCACCGCGCGGGGCCGACGAGCGGGCCGGGAGCAGCGCGAGGAGCGCGCCGAGCACGCACACGAGGCCGGCGGCCAGGAAGGCCGCGTGGAAGGCGGCGAGGAAGCCGTCGCGGGGCAGGCGCGCGGCGAAGAGCAGCGCGGTCGCCTGCACCCCGACCGCGCTCCCCAGCGTGCGCCCGAGGAACGCGAGCCCGCCCGCCGCCCCCTGCTGCGCGGGCGGGAACGCGGCCATCATCAGCGCCAGGTTCGGAACCTGGAAGAGGCCGGCCCCGAAGCCCACCAGGGCCATCGCGCCGCCGACCAGCACGATCGACGTCGCCTCGGTGAGGCCGCCGATCGCGAGCAGCCCGGCCGCCTCGAGCGCGAGCCCGACCCGCAGCGGCCACCGCGGCCCGACGCGATCGGTGAGGACACCGCCGAGCGGCGCCGCGAGCGCGGTCGCCAGCGGGGTGAGCACGAAGACCAGGCCGCCCACGCTCGGCGAGAGGCCGCGCGCGGTCACCAGGAAGAACGGCATCAGCAGCCAGACCGCGAACTGCGCGTACTGCGACAGGAACGCGAGCGTGCCGGCGCGAAGCACCGGCAGGCGCAGCACGTCGGCCGCCGCGAGCCGGCGCGGGACGGGCGCGGCGCCGGCCACGCGGCCGAAGCGGGTGAGGGCGAGCAGGGCCAGGATCAGGAACAGCGGGGCGCGGAACACGAAGGAGGCGGGCCAGCCGAAGCCGTCCACGAGCAGCCCGCCCAGCACCGGGCCGACGCCGAGGCCGACCCCGATGCCGAGGCTCATCGAGCCGAGGCCGCGACCGTGCCGCGCGGGCGGGAGCGACAGGGTCACGAGCGCGGGCGCCGTCCCGTAGACCATGCCGCTGCCCACCCCCTGCGCCACGCGCAGCAGCAGCACCGCGCCGTACGACGAGGCCAGCGCGTAACCCGCGAAGGTGGCCGCGCAGAGCCAGAGCCCGGCGGTGAAGACCGGGCCGGGGCCGAGCCGATCCGCGAGCAGGCCCGCCGCGAACGCGGTGAGCGCGTAGGTGAGGACGTAGCAGATGATCACCCACCGGATCGCCGCCGGCTCGACGCCGAACGCGGCGGCCATGGCGGGGAGCGCGATGTTGATCGCGGAGTCGAGCGAGACGAGCAGCGCGCCGAGGGCGGCCAGGAGGACGGGCACCGGGCAAGTATACGTGGCCCGGGGCGTTGACCTGGCGCGGCAATCGGGGTAGAAGAAGACACCCCATGCCGCTCGAGCCCGGACAGGCCGCCACCGTGGAGGACGTCGTCACCCGCGAGGTCACCGCCGACGCCCTCGGCAATCCGGGCGTCACCGTGTTCGCGACCCCGTTCGTCATCAACCTGCTCGAGCACGCGGCCCACGCGGTGATGGTCCCGCACCTGGCTCCCGGCGCGGCCAGCGTGGGCACGGCGGTGGACGTCCGGCACCTGGCCGCCACGCCGCCCGGCATGCGCGTGCGGGCCCACGCGATCCTGAAGGAGACCGACGGGCGCCGCTGCCTCTTCGAGGTCGAGGCCTGGGACGAGGTGGAGAAGATCGCGGAGGGCCGCCACGAGCGCTTCATGGTGGCCGACCTCGCCCGCTTCCTCGAGCGCGCCGCCGCCAAAGGAGTGGCGAGCTGAGCCGCGTCGCGCGGCGAGGCGAGCGAAGTCCATGACCATACGCGTGAACATGGACGTGAAAAGGAAGGGCGAGCTGAGCCGCGTCGCGCGGCGAGGCGAGCGCAAGCCATGACCATACGCGTGAACACGGACGTCAAGGGGAAGGAATACGCGCCGTTCATGGTCACGGTGGAGCGCGGCAAGATCAAGGAGTTCGCCCGCGCCATCGGCGATCTCTCCCCGTTCTATCTCGACGACACGGTCGGCCGCGCCTCCGAATGGGGCGACATCATCGCGCCGCCCACGTTCCCCATCACGTTCCGTGACGAGAACGCGGACACCGGCGCGATGCTGAAGGACCTGGGGGTGGACATCTCGCGCATCCTGCACGGCGAGCAGGAGTTCGAGCACCACAAGCCGATCCAGCCGGGCGAGACGTACCTCTGCCAGTCGCGGATCACCGACATCTACGAGAAGACGGGGCGGTCGGGGCCGATGGCGTTCGTGTCGCGGGAGATGTCGGTGGTCGACCGCGAGAGCGAGATCGTGTGCCTGGTGCGCCACATCACGGTGGTGAGGCTCTGAGCCGATGCGCTACGCCAAGATCTACGCCGAGGACGTGCGGCCGGGGCAGGAGATGCCCCCGCTGGTGAAGCCTCCCATCGAGCAGATCCAGCTCACGCGCTACGCGGGCGCCTCCGGCGACTTCAACCCCATCCACCAGGACGACGCCTTCGCGCGCGCGGCCGGGATGGGCGGCGTCTTCGCCCACGGCATGCTGTCGATGGGCTTCGTGGCCCAGTCGGTGACGGACTGGGTCGGCGTGGGCCGGGTCGGCAAGATCTCGGTGCGCTTCGCGGCCCTGGTGCGGCTCGGCGACGTCATCACCTGCCGCGGCAAGGTGCTGGAGAAGCGCCCGGCGCGGACGGCCGGTGACCACGACGTGGACCTCGAGCTGTGGGCCGAGAACCAGAAGGGCGAGAAGGTCGTCACCGGACGAGCGACCGTGACGCTGAGGTCACGTGGGTAGCCCGTTGTCTTGAGCCGGATCCGGTCAGTCGCGGGCGGGGCGGCGCGCCAGGAAGTCGCGCACCGCCGCCACCGTGGACGGGAAGGCCAGCTCGTCCCAGGGGATCTCGGCGGGACTCACCCACTCCAGGCGATCGTTTTCGTGGCAGACCGTCAGGGTGCCGCCGGTCACGACCGCCTCGTAGACCACGATGACCACCGGCGTGGAAGGGTAGGAGTACACGCCCACCAGCCCGCCCAGGTCGACGGTGAGCCCGGTCTCCTCCCAGGTCTCGCGGAGGGCGCCCGCGTCCACCGTCTCCCCCCAGTCCACGTAGCCGCCCGGGAACGTCCACTTGCCGAGCGCGGGGTGGATCGCCCGGCGGGTGAGCAGGAGGCGGCCGTCCTGCCACGGGATGGTGCCCGCGACCACCTTCTGGTTCACGTAGTAGATGAAGCCGCAGCCGGCGCACACCATCTCGGGGCGCTTCTCGGGCCCGACCGGCTGCCGGGCGAGGCCGCCGCCACAGAGGGGACAGAAGCGGATCGTGTCCGGCGTGAGGTGGGTGTGGGGCGGATGGGCCGCGTCGGCCGACATGACGTGGGCCAGTCTACCACGCACGCCCGCCGCGCCTTGACACCCAGCGCCCCCGCGGGCCACGCTCTGGCCGGAGGGGAGGCGGTACGCCGATGAAATGGGTCACGCCCAGGAGCGGCTTCGACGAGGTGTTCGATCCCCGCGGGCACGCGCGCGCTCACTACGAGGCCCTCATCTCCATCCTCGAGTCCTTCACCAAGGAGGACGTGGAGCGCCGCGAGCGCCTGCAGCAGCTCACCCTGCGCAGCCAGGGCATCACCTTCACGGTCTACGGGGAGAAGGACGGGCTCGAGCGCATCTTCCCGTTCGACTTCGTGCCGCGCATCATCCCCGCCGCGGAGTGGAAGGGGCTCCAGGACGGCCTCATCCAGCGCATCACCACGCTCAACCTCTTCCTCGCCGACATCTACCAGGACCAGAAGTGCATCAAGGACGGGATCGTCCCCGCGGACCTCATCCTGTCGCGCAAGGAGTACAAGCGGCAGCTCCTCGGGGTGATCCCGGCCCGGAAGATCTTCACCCACGTGGTCGGCACCGACATCATCCGCGACGACCGGGGCCGGTATCTCGTCCTCGAGGACAACTGCCGGGTGCCGAGCGGGGTCTCCTACGTGCTGGAGAACCGCAACCTCCTGAGCCGCGTGTTCCCCGAGTTCCTCGGCTCCTACCCGGTGCGCCCGATCAAGGACTACCCGACCCTGCTGCTCGAGACCCTCCGCTTCGTGGCCCCGCGGCGCGGCCAGAACCCGGTGGTGGTCGTGCTGAGCCCGGGCATCCACAACTCGGCCTACTTCGAGCACTCGTTCCTGGCCCGCGAGATGGGGGTGCCGCTGGTGGAGGGGCGCGACCTGCTGGTGGAGGGCAACCACGTCTTCATGCGGCGCACCCACGGCAAGCGCCAGGTCGACGTCATCTATCGAAGGATAGACGACGACTTCCTCGATCCCCTCGCCTTCCGGCGCGACAGCATGCTCGGCGTGCCCGGCCTGCTCAACGTCTACCGCGAGGGCAACGTGGCGCTCGCCAACGCGCCCGGCGCGGGAGTGGCCGACGACAAGTCGGTCTATGCGTTCATGCCGAGCCTCATCAAGTACTACCTGGGCGAGGACGCGCTCCTGCCCCAGGTGCCGACCTACCTCGGGTTCCGGAAGGACGACTTCAGGTACATCAGCGAGCACCTCGACCAGCTCGTGGTGAAGACCACCGGGGACGCGGGCGGCTACGGGATGCTCATGGGGCCGTTCGCGGCCGCCAAGGAGCGCGAGACCTACCTGGCCGCGATGAAGAAGAACCCGGGCAACTACATCGCTCAGCCGCTCGTCCAGCTCTCCACCCATCCCACCCACATCGAGGGCAAGTTCGAGCCGCGGCGGGTGGATCTGCGGCCGTTCATCCTCTACGGCGACCGCATCCGCGTCCTGCCCGGGGGCCTCACCCGGGTGGCCCTCCGCGAGGGCTCCTACGTGGTCAACTCCTCCCAGGGCGGGGGCAGCAAGGACACCTGGGTCCTCGCCCCGCGCGAGCCATGATCCTCTCCCGGGTCGCGGACGGGCTCTACTGGATGGGGCGCTATCTCGAGCGCGCCGAGAACACCACCCGCCTGCTCCTGGTGACCGAGGAGCTGTCCACCGAGGTGCTCGGCCTCGACGAGCAGCTCGCCCGCTGCGAGTGGGACGACCTGCGCGCGATCTTCCCGGGCTTCCCGGAGGACGAGCCGCCGGCCCGGCACCTCGCCGGCCTCGCGGCCGCCACCCTGCTCGGGCTCTCCATCGACCCGGAGAACCGCTACTCGGCGTTCCACTCGCTCAAGAAGGCGCGCGACAACGCCCGCTCGGTGCGCGAGGCGCTCACGCTGGAGTGCTTCATCAACCTCAACGAGACCTACCGGGAGCTCGAGGCCTACAACCGCCGCCGCCTCTCCGATCCGGCGACCTTTCGCACCGCGATGCAGAACACCCACCGGGGGATCCTGAGCGCGGTGGGGGCCATCGAGCACACCCTGACCCGCGACGCGGGCTGGCTCTTCCTCAAGCTCGGCGAGTCGCTCGAGCGCGTGTTCCGCACCAGCGTGATCCTCCGGACCAAGCTGCCCGCCCTGGTGGCCACCGAGCCCAAGATCGACCTGCCCCTCTTCTACAGCCAGTGGCG